>NZ_JBHVIV010000051.1:0-66095 GCF_042799475.1 Kitasatospora sp. NPDC057692
TGTTTTTCTGTCACCGCGGGTTGGGGGGGGGGGGGGGGGGGGGGGGGGGGCGGGGGGGGGGTGGGGGTGGGGGGGGGGCGCGGGGCTAAACCGGGGGGGGGCCCCCGCCCCTTCTCACTGTCGGGTGGTGCCGGTTGCTCGTCGCCGCAGTAGGGCGCGAGCGGTGTGGTGCGCGCTGCTGTGCGCGCCGGTACGCACCCGGCGTGCGGGGTGGCCCGGCGCCGAGCTCGGCGCGGGGCCCGGTGCGTCCCGCGGTCCGGCGGGCCGTGCGGCCCGGTCGTCCCCGCGGCCGCGGAGGCGTCAGCGCACCCCGACGCGGGACGCCGCGACCCGTCCGCCGCCGCCGCGCCCGGGCGCCGTGCGCTGGCCGGCGCGGCCGCCCGAGCCCGACGGGGCCGCTCCGGCCTGGGCGGAACGGTTCTGCTGGCCCGGGAGACCGTTCTGCACGTCCATCACGGCGTGCGCGACCATCCCGCCCAGCGGGTCGTACCGGATCAGATCGCGCAGCCGGGAGCGCGAGGAACGTCCCTCGTTGCCCGGGTAGAGGTGCTTGCCCAGCCCGACCGAGTGCGCCAGCGCGGCGAGCGCCGCCGTCCGCGGGTCCGGCGGCACGCCGGTGCGGATCGCGGTGTCCAGCCGCTGCTTGATCGCGGCGTTGGTGCAGTCGTCCGACGCCTGGTAGCGGGTCGTCGGCAGCACCCCGCACACCTGGCCCGGCACGGCGGTGACCATGCCGCACCGCTCCAGGTGCGCCAGATAGGTCTGCCGCAGCCCCAGCCGGGGCCCGCCGATCCAGTGCGCCGCGCGGACCGGGCTGCCCCGTCGGCGCAGCAGCTCCAGCGCGTGGTCGAGTGTCGGGTCGCCGGTCGGCCGTGGCAGCACCACGGCGATCCGGTCGCCCTCCGGAACGATCCGTCCGGCCAGGGACAGCTCGACGAGCTGGGCCCCGGCGAGTCCGAGGTCGAGGGTCTGCGGCTGCGCCGTGGTGCCCGTGGCCGGGTCCAAAGCGAGCAGCAAGAGCTCCTCGGGAACAGTTCTGCGGCTCTTGCCCATCCAAGCCTCCCCGCGTGGATGGGAAACAGCGTGACGCCTCTCACACGGGCTTGTCGAGTACGCCTCCGAATCGTGACCTTGCGATCGAGCGGGGGAACCGGCCGTGGCGGGCCCGGCGTCTGACCGTTGAACAGGTCGCGGTGCGACCGTGCCACGGCAATAACCGCCGGTCGGGCGGGGTGTGGGCGGCCCGATTCGGTCGCCGGTGGCGGAGACTGTACAGGTACACGGGGCGGGGTGCCGGCTTCCCGAAATACGGGCTTGCCGGTGCCCCGCCGGGCGTTGAGGAGGCTGGGTTACGTGGGCGAGTCCCCCGACAGGGTGCTGCGGGACGGCGAGCGGGCGCGGGAGCGGGACGGCGAACGGGCCGGTTCCGGCGCGGCGGCCGAGGAGCCGGCGGCGTCGGCGGCGGACCCGGCGGCGGGGACGTCCGGGCAGTCCCGGGTGCCCGACGACGCAGACCCCGCCGGTGCCCCGGGCACGGACTCGGCCGACCCGGACGCCGTTGACACGGCCGACGCGGCAGAGGAGGCAGAGGGGGCCGACGCGTCCGCCGAGGGCCCCTCCGCCGACCCGGTCCCGGACGCCGGAGCCGGACCCGGCGCCGCTGCCGGCGAGGCGGTGCGCGCGGCCCGGCCCGGGCCCACCGTGCAGCTGCGTGTCCGGGATGCGGACAACCGGACGACCGCGCTGCGGCTGCCGACCGATCAGGCGACCACCGCCCTGCGCCTGCCCGCCGATGACGCGACGACCGCCCTGCGCCTGCCCGCCGACGACGCGACGACCGCCCTGCGCCTGCCCGAAGAGCTGGCCGAACCCGCCGGTGCCACGGCGGCCGACGTCGCCGGCGCGGAGGACACGGCCGCGCCCGGCGCGCCGGAGCGCCCGGCGGGCGTCGACCCCCGTCTCGCCATGCGGACGGACCGGCCGGCCGGGCCGGCGGCCGACCGGAGCGACGGCCAAGCCGACGCCGAGGCGCCCGCGGCGGCCGAACCGCCGGCGCGGGCCGAGAAGTTCGAGAAGCGGGAGGACGCCGAACGGACCCGCGTCCTGCGCGTCCCCGCCGCGGCCGTCCCCGACGCGGACACCGTCCCGGAGCCGCCCGCCCCGCTCCCGCTGCCCGAACCGGCCCCCGTCCCGGAGCCGACCCCCGAGCCGCACCCGGAGCCCGGGCCGCTGCCCGAACCGGAGCCGGTCCCCGGCCCGGAGCCGCTGCCCGCGCCGGTGCCGGCCCCGAAGCCCGTTCCCACCCCTGCGCCGCGGCCGCTGCCCGTTCCCGACCCGGCGCCAGTGCCCGAGCCCGAGCCGTTCCCGGAGTCCACCTCCGAGGCCATGGAGGTGCTGGCCGCGCTCAACGGCCGACCGGTCTCGCCGCTGCGCCGTGCGCTCAAGCGGATCACCGTCTGGACGCTCTTCCTCGCCGTCGTGCTCGGCGCCGCGGTCACCGCCCAGCTGCTGCGCCCGCTGCCGGACACCAGGCTGGCGATGACCGCCGCCGGCGGCTTCGCCTTCCCCGGCGACCCGCTCGACCTGGCCTGGCCGGCCAAGGGGCAGTCGGCCGCCGAGGTGGTCGGCATCGGCAGCCTGGGCAGTTCCGGCCCGGAGACGCCGGCCTCGATCGCCAGCGTCACCAAGGTCATGAACGCCTACCTCGTGCTGCAGGCGCACCCGCTGAAGAAGGGCGAGGCCGGTCCGAAGATCACCGTCGACAAGCAGGCCGCCCAGGAGTCCGGCAACGTCGACGAGTCCCGGGTCACCCTGACCGAGGGCCAGCAGCTCAGCCAGTACCAGGCGCTGGAGCTGCTGATGCTGCCGTCCGCCAACAACGTCGCCCGGCTGCTGGCCCGCTGGGACTCCGGGTCGGAGGAGGCGTTCGTCCGGAAGATGAACGACGCCGCCGCCAGGCTCGGCATGGCCAACACCACCTACACCGACCCGGCGGGCTTCAACCCGGAGACCAAGAGCACCGCCAAGGACCAGCTGAAGCTGGCCGGCCAGGTGATGCAGGACGAGATCTTCCGGCAGATCGTGTCCACCCCGGACACCACCTTCAACAACCAGAAGATCTCCAACACCAACACCCTGATCTCCCCGAAGAACGGCATCATCGGCGTCAAGACCGGCTCCAGCACCCCGGCCGGCGGCTGCCTGATGTGGGCCGCCTACAAGGAGGTCGCCGGTGTGCGGCGGCTGGTCCTCGGCGTCACCCTGGGCCAGCCGGCGACCACCGCGGAGCCGAGCATCCTCAAGGTGGTGCAGAACGTCAGCGCCAAGCAGATCCTGGCCGCGCAGAACGGGCTCACCGGGCAGACCCTGGCCAAGCAGGGCGACGTGGTCGGCCGGGTCGAGGACGGCCTCGGCGGCTCCGTCCCGGTGGTCGCCGCCCAGGACCTCACGGTGGCGGGCTTCCCCGGTGTCACCGGCACCCTGGTGCTGGACCCGCTGAAGGTCGGCCACCAGGTGGCGGCCGGCACCAAGGTCGGCGTGCTGCGCGCGGGCGAGGGCGACAACCGGGTGGAGGTGCCGGTGGTGCTCGGCTCCGAGCTGGCCCCGCCGTCCATCGCCTCCCGGCTGACCCGCGCCCTGTGAGGCGCTCCTGCTGAAGCGCTCCGGTTGAAGCGCTCCGGGCGGCCCGCGGTCAGAACCGCGGGCCGCCCCACTGCCCCGGCTCGGTGGGCGAGCCCAGCAGTCCGGCGACCGACTCCTCCTCGGACACCACCCGGCCGAGCGCGATCGCCAGGGTCAGCCCGGTGAACACCACGATCAGCCAGGACAGCCCGGTGAACACCACGCCGAACGGGCCGAACTGGCCGATGCTGCGGCTCATCGCGCCCGGCAGGTAGACCCGCGAGGCCACCCCGATCCCCGTCACCGCCACGCCGCAGAGCACCGCGCCCGGCAGGAGTGGCAGCCAGCGCACCCGGGCGCCCAGCAGCAGGTGCTGGGTCCACCACCACATCGCCGTCGCGAGCAGGAAGGTCAGCGGCAGGCCCAGCCAGGCGCCCAGGCCGAAACCGTCCTTGACCGGGGTCTGGAACGCCAGGACGACCAGCCAGACCACCAGCCAGACCAGCCACCGCCAGGCCGCCACCCTGGTCCCCGCCTTGGGCAGCTCCCAGCAGCGCTCGCAGACCCGCTGCATCGCCCGGCTCAGCGCCGTCGCCGACAGCAGGGTCACCAGGGCGCCGACCACGCCGAAGCCGGTCTCCTGCTCGTGCCCGCTCCCGAGCATCTGCTGCACCGACTGCCCCGCCGGGCCCTCCAGGCCCAGCTCCTTGCGGAGCGAGTGCACCACGCCCTCGCGGATCGCCGCGGGGGTGAAGACCGCCACCACGAACAGCGCGGGCAGCGCGCTCAGGAACGCCTGCGCGGCCAGCCGGGTCGCCGAGTCCAGCAGGTTGACCCGGAACAGCTGGCGCAGCGCCCGGCCGACCATCGGGACCTGCTCGGGCAGTCCGCGGGCGGACCCGGCCAGGACCGCCGTCCGGTGCCGCCACCGCGCGGTCCGCCGGTCCTCCCGGTCGTCCGTGCTGCCCCGGTCCTCCGTGCTGCCCTGGCCGTCCCGGCCGGCCGGCCGCCCGTTCGGCTGCTCGCTCACCCGCCGTCCTTCCGACCGTGGTCGCCGGGCTCCATGGTCGCCCGGCCCCGGTCCGGGCGCACCCGGGCCGGTCGGCGCTCAGCGCCCGGTGCGGGTCCCGTCCAGCAGTGAGAGCGTCATCCCGCCCAGCGGCGTCACCTGCTGCGGCGTCCCGAACCGGGCCTGCAGCGCGGCCGCCTGGTCGGCGGGCAGCGCGGTCAGCGGGTCGGGGGTGTTGCCCAGCACGACCAGCCAGACGCGGGTCCCCCGGCCGGTGCACTCGGCGGGCCGCGGGCACGGCACCGGGAAGAGGTCCTCGGCCTGGACCGCCCCGGTCGCCTCGAACAGCGGGTACGGCCGCACGTCGTCCGGCAGGTAGTAGGAGACACCCGGGCCGACCATCGACCAGGCCTGGTCGCCGAGCGGCACGGCCAGACCGTCCCCCGGCCGGTAGCCGGCCGCGATCAGCCGGGCGACGTCCCGGTAGGGCTCCTTGGACTGCGCGTGCGCGTTGGCGTAGCGGACCACGGACTGCTTCGGCATGGCCGCCGCCCCGGTCACCGCCACCATGCCGACCGCGAGCAGCAGGCCCACGACCCGCACCCGCGGCGAGGTCCGGCCGCGCCGGGCCACGGTGGTCACCGCGGCGTAGCCCGCTCCTATCCCGCAGCCGGCCAGCGAGGCCCAGGCCGGCAGGGTGAAGAGCAGGTACCGGTCGAGGAAGTACGAGGTCGGGCCGAACGAGGCGACCCAGACCGCCAGCACCGGCAGCACCGCGAGCGCCAGCAGCCGCAGCGCCGGACCGCGCCGCCCGGGCAGCACCAGGGCCAGCAGCGCCAGCAGCAGGAAGACGTGGAACACCCGGGGCGCGCCGAACAGCGGCTCGCCGAAGTGCAGGAGCTGGTGCACGGTCGGCCGGGCGAGCCAGCCCAGCTGGCGCCCGGACTGCTGGCGGCCCAGCAGCGCCACCGGCAGCACCAGCACCACTACGGCGGCGAGCGTCAGCGCGAGCCGGCCGAGCAGCCGGCGCCGGGCCGGACCGGCGGTGCGCCACAGGTGCGGCGCGACCAGCGCCGCCTGTCCGGCCAGGGCGCTCAGCGAGACCAGGTGCGCCGCGCCCGCCACCGCCATCGCCAGACCGTACGGCGCCCACCAGCGCAGCGCCGGCCGCTCCAGCGCGCGCAGCAGGAACCAGGTCGCGGCGGCGACGGCGCAGGTCACCAGCGCGTACGAGCGGGCCTCCTGGGCGTACCGGGAGATCAGCGGCACCATCGCGAACAGCAGTCCCGCGCAGGCGCCCGCGACCCGGCCGCCGTACAGCCGCTGGGTGGTCAGCGCGGTGAACGCGGCCGCGCCCGCCATCGCCAGGACGGAGGGCAGCCGCAGCGCGATCTCCGAGTCGCCGAACAGGGCCGTCCAGGCGTGCAGCAGGACGTAGTAGGTGCCGTTGCTGGCGTCGACGTGCTGCAGCATCCGCAGCAGGTCACCGAGCGGCCGGGTGGCCGAGGTCCAGCTCGCCACCTCGTCCCGCCACAGCGCGGGCGACGTCAGCCGGTACGCGCCGACCGTCAGCATGACCAGCGCGGGCGCGAGCCACACCGCCGGCCCGGCCGCCCTCCGCACCAGGCGGACGGGGCTCCGGTCCCACCGGTCACCCGACGCCATCTGCCGCCCCCGTTCTCTCCCCCCTGCCGGAGGGGCTCCCCGGCCCGTCCGTCCGAAGGTCCGTCCTCCCAGGCTATCGGCGGCGGGTCCGGGCACTCCGGTCGCCCCCGTCCCATCTGACCCGCCGTCGGCCGACCCGCTGGCCGGGCCCGTCCGGCCCACCCGTCCGCGTCCGATCCGCTAGGCTGTCTGGGGTCGTCCCCGCCTCAGTAGCTCAGGGGATAGAGCACGGCTCTCCTAAAGCCGGTGTCGCAGGTTCGAATCCTGCCTGGGGCACAGCGCCGGTCACGGCGGATGACGTGAATGCGGGCCCCCTCGGTTGCGACCGAGGGGGCCCGCGGTGTTCCCGGGTGAGGGGGCGTCAGCGCAGGAGGCCGTCGGGGTGGTCGGCGGCCGGGCCGGGGGCGCGGTCCGCAGCCGGGTCGGCGGCGGGCTCGGCGGGTTCGCGGGGCGGGCGGGCGGGGGAGACCAGGACGCGTTGCACCCGGGGGCGGGTGCGCCGGTTCACCCGGCGGAAGTCGCGGGCGAGCGCGCCGGGGCGGGTGAGCTCGACGAGGACGGTGACGCTGCCGAGGACGATGCCGGCGGCGAGCCAGCCGCCCAGGACGTCGCTGGGCCAGTGGACGCCGAGGAAGACCCGGGAGGCGCCGATGCCCAGCACGGTCAGCGCGGCGATCGTGCAGGCGGTGATCCGGCCGGCCCGTCCGACCCGCGGCCAGAGCAGGCCGACCACGACGGCGCAGGTGATCGCGGAGGCCATCGCGTGGCCGGAGGGGAGGGCCGGGCCGCCGGCGTGCGAGACGGGGTCGGAGAAGGTCGGGCGCTGGCGGCCGAGGGAGAGCTTCAGCAGCCACAGGCCGCCCCAGCCGACCAGGGTCTGGGCGGCGACCCAGCCGCCCAGCGTCCGGGCGCCGATCAGCCAGAGCCAGAGGGCGGCCGCGCCGAGCACGGAGCGCATGGTGATCGTTCCGCCGGTGTCGGAGAACATCTGCACCGCGGCGGTCCACACGGTGTGATCGACCGCGAAGCGGTGCAGGTTGTCGATCGGTTTGTGGTCGAGTCGGGAGAGCGGGCTCCAACCGGTCTGCACCAGGGCCGCCAGGACGGCGAACAGCACGGCGCAGCAGACCGCGAGTGCCGCGTGCCGGAGCAGGTGGCGGTCACGCGGGGTGATGGAGGGCGAGCTGTTGGTCAGGTGCATGGCTGACACCTTCCCAGCCGCCCGCACCGATCGTGCGCTGTGGTGATAGCGATTTGGCATCTTTTGTGCGGAGGACCTGCGTGCGCCGGGGTGTGGGCGCGCCCCGCGCGGGAACGCGCCCGGGATCCGCGGGGTTGTGGTGGGGGAAGGGCGTGCGCGGGGGTGCGCCGAGCGGTCCCGGAGGGACGCGTCGGGTATCCGGCCGGTCACCCTGCGTCCGAACCGTGGGCGGGATCGGGCAGGATACTGCATCGCCGGAAGAATCTGAGCGACTTGGGAATGTTGTCCGGATTCTGTTCGTTGGATCGTTACGTGTGAGCCCCGCGGGGCCCGCACTTCTTGCCCTCTCCGGGCAGGCAGCCAGACCGCGGCAACACCAGCAAAGGGAGCAAGCATGGCCACCCGTGCCGTCGTTCGCGACAGGGCCGACCGGACTCGCGCGGCCCGCCCGACCAACCTTGAGGCCGACCGTGACCTGGTCGGCATGTACCTCGACGAGATCGCCAGGACGCCCCTGCTCGATGCCGCCGAGGAGGTCGAGCTCTCGCTGCGTATCGAGGCCGGCGTGTACGCCCAGCACCTGCTGGACGAGGGCGGGCTTCCCGAGGGCGTGCGGCGCGAGGAGTTGGAGGCGATAGCCGAGGACGCCGAGCGCGCCAAGGACGTCTTCATCCGCTCGAACCTGCGCCTCGTGGTCGCCGTCGCCCGGCGCTACCCGCGCAGCGGACTGCCGCTGCTCGACCTCATCCAGGAGGGCAACGCGGGCCTGGTGCGCGCGGTGGAGAAGTTCGACTACGCCAAGGGCTTCAAGTTCTCCACCTACGCGACGTGGTGGATCCGCCAGGCGATCACCCGGTCGATCGCCGACCAGTCGCGCACCATCCGGCTGCCCGTCCACCTGGTGGAGGAGCTGGGCCGGATCCGCCGGGTGCAGCGGGAGAAGTCGAAGGAGCTGGGCCGGGAGGCCGAGCCCGCCGAGATCGCGGCCGAGCTGGACACCACCGAGGCCCGGATCAAGGACGTGCTGGACTGGGCGCGGGACCCGGTCAGCCTGAACATGTCGGTCGACGACGAGGGCGAGACCCAGTTCGGGGACCTGGTCGAGGACACCGGTGCGACCTCCCCGGAGGACGCCGTGATGGTGATGCTCCGCCGGGAGGAGCTGGACGGCCTGATCGGGCGGCTGGACGACCGGACGGCCTCGATCATCCGGTCGCGCTACGGCATGGAGGACGGCCGCGAGCGCACCCTGACCGAGGTGGGCAAGCAGCACGGGCTGACCCGTGAGCGGATCCGCCAGATCGAGAAGCACGCGCTGGCCGAGCTGAAGAAGATCGCCGACCACGCGGGCTTCGAGGCCGCGTGACGCGGGCCGGGGGAGTGACGGAGGCCGGCGGGCCCGGTGCGGAGCGGTCCGTACCGGGCCCGCCGTCGCGCCGGGGCCTTCTAGGCTGGTGACAGCGGGCGGGAACGGCGTCGGGGGAAGGTCGAGAGCGGTGGAGGCGAAGGTGTCGGAGGAACAGGCGGTCGAGGAGACGGCGGCCGAGCGGGCGGCGGAAGAGTCGGCGGAGCAGACGGCGGCGGAGAGGGCGCGGAAGGCGGCGAAGGCCCGGCTGGTCTTCGGCGACCCGCTGGAGCGGCAGTCCCGGGACGACACCGACACCGGCTGGGGCGACCGCCCCGGGGCGGGGGACGGCGGTGGGCGGGGCCTCGACTGGTACCTGAGCCAGCGCCCGCCGCACCACGGGGACTGACCGGCCGCCCCCGGCCCGGCCTCAGCCGGCCCTGGTGACCAGGGCGTCGCGGATCTCGGTGAGCAGCTGCACCTCCTTGGCCTCGGCCTCCGCCTGGACCTCGGCCAGCGTCTTGCGCCGGGCGGTGTAGCGGGTCATCGGCAGGATCAGGCAGAAGTAGACGACGGCCGCGGTGATCACGAACTGGAGGGCCGCGCTCAGCACGCTGCCCCAGAGGATGAGGATCCCGGTCGTGACCTCGCCGGTGTCGGACACCTCGCAGGGGCCCTTGAGGCAGGAGCTGTAGGACGCGAGGTCCTTGGCTCCGAAGGCGCCCACGATCGGATTGATCACGCCCTTCACGAAGGCGTTGACGATGTTGGTGAAGGCCGCGCCGATGACCACGGCGACGGCCAGCTCGACGACGTTTCCGCGCAGCAGGAATTCCTTGAAGCCTTTCATGCCGCGTGAACGACGACGTCGTCCGCCGGTCACGGGTGATTTTCTCCCCCCTCCGCCGGACAACCCGTTCGGCCCACCGGCGGCGGCGCCCCGGGCGCGGGCGGGACCGCCCGGGCCGGGCCGAGGGTGAGCGCGGCCGCCGCCGCGAACAGCAGCACGGCCGGGACCGGGACGCGGTGGCGCAGCGCCCGCCGGAGCCGGCAGCGCGGTCCGGCCCGGCCGCCGATCGGCGCGAACGGCGGCACCGGCTGCCGGGGCGGCACGCTGGACGCGGGCAGCGGCGGGATCGGCAGCGGACGGGGGGAGAGGACGGGCGAACCGGTGCGCACGGGCACCTCCAGGGTCGGCTTTCGGGGTTCCGGTGACCGCCACTCTGGGCCGCCCGCGCCCCGCCCGGAAACGGTGATTCCCAGCCTGTGGAAAACCCCGGGGCTGTGGACGGAAACCTTCACCCCGAGGAGTGAGGGAACGCCCCCGGAGATGACGGAAGGCCCGTCGTTCCCGCGGGGAAGCGGGAGCGACGGGCCTTCCGGAACCTGGCGCCGGTGCCCGGCCGAAGGTCAGCCGGCCGCCGGAGCGGGGCTCGCGGCGGGAGTCGACGAGCTGCTCGACGAGGACGAGCCCGAGCCCGAGGAGGACGTCGACGAGCCCGAGGCGGACGAGGAGGCCGAGGACGAGCCCCCGCCCACCGAGCTGCTGGAGGAGGAGCGGCTGTCGGTCCGGTAGAAGCCGGAGCCCTTGAAGACCACGCCCACCGCGGAGAAGACCTTGCGGAGCCGTCCCTGGCAGTCGGGGCACGTGGTCAGCGGCTCGTCGGTGAACTTCTGCACCGCCTCCAGGCCGTTGCCGCACTCGGTGCACTGGTACTGGTACGTGGGCACTTGTCTTCCTCCTGGCACTCTCGCCTGATGAGTGCTAACGATGGTCAATGATGCGGCATTCCGGTGGATCAGTCCAGCGACTCGAATGTGAGATGAGTCGGCCCCGGTCCCGATCCGGCCGGTGCGCTCAGTGCTCGGCCGCGCCCACCAGCCGGGCCGGGGCGCCGCGCTCCGCGGAGCCGGCGGTCACCGTGCCGCGCGCGCCGCGCGGGACCAGCAGCCTCCGGAACGTCACCAGCGCGATCAGGCCCAGCCCGGCCCCGGCCACCGGCACCAGGAACCCGACCGACGGCCCGTGCGCGTCGATCAGCCGCCCGGCCGCCGTCGCGCCGGTCGCCAGGCCCAGGCCGATGGCACCGGTCAGCCAGGTGAACGCCTCGGTCTTGGCGCCGTCCTCGACCAGCGTCTCGACCAGGGTGTAGCCGCTGATCAGGGTGGGCGCGATGGCCAGGCCGCAGACCAGTCCGGCGATCGAGAGCGAGACCAGGTCGGGCATCGCCCACAGGGTCGAGCAGCCCAGCACCAGCAGGCCGTAGCCGATGACCATCCGCTGCTGGACGGGGCGCCGCCAGGCGATCACGCCGTACAGCACGCCGGCCACCATCGAGCCCCCGGCGAAGACGCCGTACACGGTGCCGGCGGCGCCGTGCCGCCCGACCGAGTCGGCGAAGGCGTTCACCGAGACCTGCATGCCGCCGAAGACGGCGCCCACCCCGAGGAAGGCGCCGGCCAGCAGCCGGACGCCGGGCGAGGCCAGCGCCGAGGCCTGCCGGACGCCGGGCTCGCGCACCACCCGGGCGGGCGCGCTGCGCCGCCGGGCGGCGAAGGCCAGGCCGCCGGCCAGGGTCAGCGCGGCCTCGGCGACGAGCGCGGCCGAAGGGCTGACCGAGGTGGCGACGGCCGCGGCCAGGATCGGGCCGATCACGAAGGTGAACTCGTCCGTCACCGACTCGAAGGCGAAGGCGGTGCTCAGCTTGGCGGCGGAGGCCGGGGACGCGCCCCCGGCCGAGAAGGTGGCGATCCAGCGGGCCCGGACCATGGCGCCGACCTGCGGCACGCTCGCCCCGGCGGGGGCGGCGGCGAGGAACAGGCTCCAGGCCGGCGCGTGCCCCAGCGCGAGCGCGATCAGCGCGCCGACCGAGACCGCGTGCACCACGACGGTCGGGACGAGCACCGGGGCCTGGCCGTACCGGTCGGCGAGCCGTCCGGTCTGCGGGCCGATCAGCGCCTGGGCGACGGCGGCCACCGCCGCGACGGTGCTGGCGGTGCCGTACGAGCCGTGGGTGTCCTTGACGAGCAGCAGGATGCCCATGCCGAGCATCGCGTAGGGCAGCCGCGCGACGAACGCGGGTGCCAGGAAGGTCCAGGCGCCGGGCGTGCGCAGCAGCGCCCCGTAGCCGACGCGGGCGGGCGCGGCGGCGCTCGCGGTGGTCTCCGAGGGGGCGGCGGTCCGGGTGTGATGGGCGTCCTGGACGCTCTCGACCGTTCGGCGGGCCGTCACGGTCGGTCCTTCCTGCTGCCTGGTAGCGCGGCAGGGCATGGGGTGGCCCCGACGGCGCCGAGAGTCGTCCTCTCGCGCGTCGACCGGGGTAGATACCGGGCCGGTCCGGCGGTGGGCCGGAGCGGGCCGCGGCCGCCGAGCGGTCGCGCCAACTCTGCTTCAGACAGATGCTGGGGTTCGGTGTATCAACCAAAGCGAACTTTACGCGCGTAGATGCGCGCTCACCCCGACCCTACCGGACCGATCCAAACTTGTCCCGTGACGCCGGGGTGAACACCCGGTGCGGCTGCCATCCGCCATCCGCCGGCCCGGTCAGCCGCCGCGCCCGTTCAGCCAGTCGGCCAGCTTGCCGCCCTTGTCCACGGCCCGCAGCCGCCGCTCGGCCGCCTCGCCGACCTCGTCCGTGGTCACGACCAGCAGCTCGTCCCCGCCGCGCAGCACGGTGGTCTTGTCCGGCACGAAGCTGCTCCCCTCGCGCACCACCAGGGTCACCGCCGCGCCGGCCGGCAGCCGCAGCTCGCCGATCTCCACGCCGGACATCTTCGAGTCCGGCGCCAGCGCGACCGACAGCAGGTGCCCGTGCAGCTTCTCCAGCGGCGCGGACTCGATGTCGAGGTCCTGGCCCATCGAGCCCTCGCCGATCCGCAGGGCCTTGGCGACCCAGGGCAGGGTCGGGCCCTGGAGCAGGGTGAAGACCACGACCAGGATGAAGACGATGTTGAAGACGTCCTGCGCCAGCGGCGCGCCGGAGACCAGCGGGATGGTGGCCAGCACGATGGGCACCGCCCCGCGCAGCCCGGCCCAGCTGAGCAGTGCCTGCTCGCGGGCCGGCAGCCGGAACGGCGTGAGGGTCAGCACCACCGACAGCGGCCGGGCGAGGAAGACCAGCACCGCGCCGATCACCAGGGCGGGCACCACGGCCGAGCCCATCGACTCGGGGGCGCAGAGCAGGCCGAGCAGCACGAACATGCCGATCTGCCCGATCCAGGCCAGGCCGTCGGCGAAGCCGCGTACGGCGGGGCCGTGCGGCAGCTTGGCGTTGCCGAGCACCACCGCGCTGACGTAGACGGCGAGGAAGCCGGAGCCGTGCAGCAGCGCGCCGCCGGCGTAGGCGAGCACGGTGAGCGCCATGACGGCGATCGGGTAGAGGCCGGAGGAGGGCAGCGCGACGTGCTTGACGCCGTACGCGCCCAGCTTGCCGACCAGCAGGCCGATGGCCAGGCCGACCGCCAGCTCGGCGGCGATCGTGGCGAGCAGGACGTACCAGGAGTCGTGCGCGCCGACCGTGGCGAAGGAGACGACCAGGATGACCACGGGCGCGTCGTTGAAGCCGGACTCGGCCTCCAGCAGGCCGGTCAGCCGGCGCGGCAGCGGCACCGTCCGCAGCACCGAGAAGACCGCCGCGGCGTCGGTGGAGGAGACGATCGCGCCGAGCAGCAGCGAGGTCCGCCAGTCCAGGCCGGTCAGGTAGTGCGCGCCGGCCGCGGTGACGGCGACGCTGATCCCGACGCCGGCGGTGGCCAGCACCGTGGCCGCGGGCATCACGGGTCTGGCCTCGCGCCAGTTGGTCTTGAGGCCGCCCTCGGCCAGGATCACCACCAGCGCCGCGTACCCGAGGACCTGGGTGAGCTCGGCGTTGTTGAACGAGATGCCCAGGCCGTTCTGGCCGAGCGCCACGCCGATGCCGAGGTAGATCAGCAGGCTGGGCAGGCCCGATTTCGTGGACACCCGCACGGCGACCACCGCGACCAGCAGGATCACGGAGAACTCGAGGAGCAGCTGGTTCAGGTGGTCGACATTCACGCAGGGGCACCTCGGGCGTGGCAGCGGGCGGCGGACGGGGTACCGACAGGGGTGACGGCGTCACGCACCGATTACTCCCCTTGCGGATCGTTACTCAGTCTAACATTTTGCCATATCTTTAAGTTCGCCTGTCACCGGCTCCTCACCTGGCAGCTCCAGCCCCTCCGATCCCACCGTGAACGTCCCCCGTGCACGGCCGCCAGCCGGGGCGGCCTAATGTGGTGCCCTGTCACGGCTCCGTGCTCTCGACATGTCCGCCCGCCCCCCAGTGAGGACCGCAAGGACCCAGATGCCCCGCTCCAAGAAGTTCCGGCGCGCCCGTCTGATCGTGATCGTGCTGGTCGTCCTGCTGGTGGCCGGCGCCGGCTACGGCGGCTACCGGGGGGTGGCCGCGGTCCGTGCGTCCTTCCCGGAGGTCGACGGCAGCATCAAGCTGGCGGGCCTGAGCGCGCCGGTCGACGTCAAGCGCGACGCCAACGGCATCCCGCAGCTCTACGCCGACACCTCCGAGGACCTCTTCCGCGCCCAGGGCTACGTCCAGGCCCAGGACCGCTTCTGGGAGATGGACGTCCGGCGGCACATCACCGCGGGCCGGCTCTCCGAGATGTTCGGCGACGGCCAGGTCGACACCGACGCCATGATCCGCACCATGGGCTGGCGCCAGATCGCGCAGAAGGAGTTCGACACCGTCCTGAGCGCCGACACCAAGAAGTACCTCCAGGCCTACGCGGACGGCGTCAACGCCTGGCTCGCCGAGCACCCGGGCGGCTCCTCCGCCTCGCTGGAGTACAGCCTGCTCGGCGTCGTCAACGGCGACTACACGCCGGAGCAGTGGACCCCGGTCGACTCGGTGGCCTGGCTCAAGGCGATGGCCTGGGACCTCTCCGGGAACCTCCAGGAGGAGATCGACCGCTCGCTGCTCGCCCAGGACTTCAGCCGGGAGAAGATCGACGAGCTGTACCCGGACTACCCGTACGCCCGCAACGGCACGATCGTGAAGACCGGCGCCGTCAACGGCACCGCCTACAAGCCGGCCGAGGGCACCGCCCCGGCCGCCGGAACCGGCACCGGAACCGCCCAGGGCGCCGCCGCCACCAAGGCGCTGCTCAAGGACGTCACCGACCGGATCGACGCGCTGCCCGAGCTGCTCGGCCGCAACGGCCAGGGCATCGGCTCCAACTCCTGGGTGGTCGCCGGCAGCCACACCACCACCGGCAAGCCGCTGCTGGCCAACGACCCGCACCTCGGCCCGGGCCTGCCCTCGGTCTGGTACCAGATGGGCCTGCACTGCCGGACCGCCTCGCCGACCTGCCAGTACGACGTCTCCGGCTTCACCTTCGCCGGGATGCCCGGTGTGATCATCGGCCACAACAAGGACATCGCCTGGGGCCTCACCAACCTCGGCGCCGACGTCACCGACCTCTTCCTGGAGAAGGTGACCGGCCCCGAGACCTACCTGGTGGACGGCAAGGAGGAGAGGTTCGAGCTCCGCAAGGAGACCATCAAGGTCGCCGGCGGCGAGGACCGCACCATCACCGTGCGCACCACGAGGACCGGCGCCCCGCTGATCTCCGACCCGAGCACCGAGCAGCAGAACGTCGGCAAGTACGCGCCCAACGGCGACTCCGCCCCGGACCGCGGCACCGGCGGCTACGGCGTCGCCCTGCAGTGGACCGCGCTGATCCCGGGCAAGACCATGGACGCGATCTTCTCGCTCGACCGCGCCAAGGGCTGGGAGGACTTCCAGAAGGCCGCCGCGGACTTCGCCGTCCCGGCCCAGAACCTCATCTACGCCGACGCCAAGAACATCGGCTACCAGGCCCCCGGGTACATCCCGGTGCGCGGCAAGGGCAACGGGCGCTACCCGGCGCCGGGCTGGGACTCCGCCTACCAGTGGAAGAAGGACCCGGTCCCGTTCAGCGCCCTGCCGTGGAGCCTCAACCCCGCGAGCGGCTACATCGTCACCGCCAACCAGGCCGTGGTCGACCCCTCGTACAAGTACGCGCTGACCGAGGACTGGGAGTACGGCACCCGGGCCAAGGAGATCACCGACCAGATCGAGGCCCGGCTGAAGAACAACGGCAAGATCTCGCCGGACGACATGCAGGAGATGCAGCTCGACAACACCAGCATCCTGGCCAAGACGCTGGTCCCGATGCTGCTCAAGGTCCAGATCGACGACCCCTACGTGCGCGAGGCCCAGGACCTGCTGAAGGACTGGAACTACCACCAGGACGCCGACTCGGCCGCCGCCGCCTACTACAACGGCGTCTGGCGCCAGCTGCTCACCCTCGCCTTCGGCCAGAAGTTCCCGGCCGACCTGCGGGCGAAGGACAACTGCCTGCTGGTCCGCGAGCAGGCCGACCCGACCAAGCCGGACAGCAAGTCGCGGATCGTCACCGAGTGCGGCACCCGCGACCCGGGCCGGGCGCAGCCGGACGGCGGCGACCGCTGGAACGAGGTGGTCCGGCAGCAGCTGGAGAAGCCCGACAGCAGCTGGTGGACGTACATCGACTCCCAGCACAAGGAGCAGAAGGGCCTGGACAACCTGCTGCGCGAGGCGATGACCAACGCCCGCCAGGAGCTCACCTCGCTGCTCACCAAGGACATCACCACCTGGAGCTGGGGCCGGCTGCACAAGCTGGAGCTGCGCGAGCGCACCATCGGCTCGGACGACTCCTCGATCGCCTCGGGCGCCGTCCGCAAGCTGCTCAACCGCGGCCCGTACCGCCTCTCCGGCGGTTCGGCGGCGGTCGACGCGGCGGGCTGGAACGCGGCCGCCGGGTACCAGGTCGACTGGATCCCGTCGATGCGGATGGTGATCGACCTGAACGACCTCGACGCCTCCCGCTGGATCAACGTCGGCGGCGCCTCGGGCCACGCCTTCCACGAGAACTACAACGACCAGACCGACCTCTGGCTCAAGGGCAGGCTGCTGACCTGGTCCTACTCACCGGACGCGGTCGAGAAGGCGACCAAGCACAAGCTGACGCTGACCAACGGCTGACGCCGCCCGGCCCCGACGGCCCCGCGCCCGGACCTCCGGGTGCGGGGCCGTCGGCGTCCTCCCCGGCCCTCACCCCAGCCGGTGGGTGCCCGAGGGGGTCAGCGCGAGGTCCACCGGCCGGTCGTGCGGCTCCGCCGGCACCCGCTCCAGCAGCTCGTGCTCGTACAGCAGCACCGCCAGCACCGGCCGGGCCCCGGACCGCTCCAGCCGGGCCAGCACCCGGTCGTACGAGCCGCCGCCGCGCCCCAGCCGCAGGCCCCGGGCGTCCACCGCCAGCCCCGGCAGCAGCACCAGGCCCGCCTCGGTCACCGCCTGCGGCCCGAGCCGGTCGCCGACCGGCTCCAGCAGCCCGCGCCCGGCCGGGGCCAGCGCCCGCGGGCCCGCGTACGGGGCCCAGTCCAGGTCGTTGTCCGGCAGCAGCACCGGCAGCAGCACCCGCACCCCGCGCGCCCGCAGCGCGTCCAGCAGCGGACGGGTGCCCGGCTCGGCGCCCACCGAGACGTACGCCGCCACCGTGGCCGCCGCGGCCGCCAGCTCCCCGGCGTGCCCGGCCAGCGCCTCGGCCGCCCGCTCCCGCTCCTCGGGGGACAGCGCCCGCCGCTCGGACAGCAGCCGTGTCCTCAGCGCGCTCTTCTCGTTGTGCATGGGATCGTCCACCGCTCCTCCACCGCTCGACCTCGACCGTTCCGACCCACGACCGCTCTGGGTCCCCGACGCCGCGCGACCGGGACGCCCAGAGCCTGCCACGCGGAAGGCGCCCCCCGATGTCCACCCCGCTGCTGGTCCAGGCCCTGGCCGTGCTGAGCGCCCCCGCGCTGGCCGGTGCCGCCGCCCTCGGCTGCCGACTGCGGCTCGGCTCGACCCGTGCGGAGCGGCGCGAGTCCGCCCTGCGCGAGCGCCTCGCCGGGCTGGAGTCCCGCTGCGCCGAGCTGGAGCGCACCGCCTCCTGCGACCCGGTCACCGGCGTCTGGAACTACCGGCACCTCCAGCTCACCCTGGAGCGGGAGATCGACCGGGCCCGCCGGGCCGAGCAGCACGGGCAGCACGGGCAGCCGGACGGGCCGCGCCCGCTGGCCGTCCTGCTGCTGGAGATCAGCGGGTTCGACGCGGTGGTCGCCGAGCACGGCCGGGCCCGGGCCGGGACGGTGCTGCGCGACCTCGCCCAGCGGCTCGGCATGGAGATCCGCCGCTCCGACACCCTCGGCCGGTACAGCGGGGAGGAGTTCCTGGTGGTGCTGCCGGACACCGGCGCCGAGGGCGCGGCCCAGGTCGCCGACCGGCTGGTCTGGTCGGTCCGCCGCCACCTGCTGCTGGACTGGTCCTCCGGGGACCGGGAGGGCCGGCGCCCGTACGGCAACGGGCTCACGGCCGCGGCCGGCCTGGCCGTGCTGCCCGAGGACGGCGCGCACGCCGCGGTACTGCTGCGGGCCGCCGACCGGGCCCTCGCGGCGGCCCGCGCGGAGGGCGGCGACTGCTGGCGCCCGGCCGGGTCCGCGGCCCTTCCCGGGGACGGTCCGACGGCCGCCCCCGCGGGCGTTCCCGCGCGCTCGGCGGGCGGCTCCGCTGCCGACCGTGACCGTTCGGAAAAGCCGGGTAGTCTGTCGCCCTGTGTCGGAGGGGACCCCCTCACCCCGCCCGCCACGTCCCCTATGCCTGCCATCTCGGCCGGATCCGGCGACGTGCTGCCCAAGCATCGGTCAAGTGCGCCCGGTCAGGCGAAATACGTGCCTTAGTAAGGTAAAACGCATGACGACGACGAACTCCCGTACCCCGGTCACCAAGGCAGTGGTCCCCGCGGCCGGTCTGGGTACCCGATTCCTGCCGGCCACCAAGGCGACTCCGAAGGAGATGCTGCCCGTCGTCGACAAGCCGGCGATCCAGTACGTCGTCGAGGAGGCGGCCTCGGCCGGCCTGTCCGACATACTGATGGTCACCGGCCGCAACAAGCGCGCGCTGGAGGACCACTTCGACCGCGCCTACGAGCTGGAGGAGCTGCTCGCCCGCAAGGGCGACCAGGACCGCCTGCGCCGGGTCCGCGAGTCCGTCGACCTCGCCAACATGCACTACGTCCGCCAGGGCGACCCGAAGGGCCTCGGCCACGCCGTCTCGGTCGCCGAGCAGCACGTCGCCGGCCAGCCCTTCGCCGTCCTCCTCGGCGACGACCTGATCGACCCGCGCGACCCGCTGCTGTCCCGCATGATCGAGGTCCAGCAGGAGCTCGGCGGCTCGGTCGTCGCCCTGATGGAGGTCGACCCCTCCCAGATCCACCTGTACGGCTGCGCCGCCGTCAAGCCGAACGGCTTCGGCGAGGACGTCTTCCAGGTGACCGACCTGGTCGAGAAGCCGGAGACCGCCGAGGCCCCGTCGAACTACGCCGTCATCGGCCGCTACGTGCTCGACCCGTCGGTCTTCGACGTGCTGCGCGAGACCGAGCCGGGCCGCGGCGGCGAGATCCAGCTCACCGACGCCCTGCGCGAGCTGACCAACCGCCCCGCCGACACCGGCGGCCAGGTCCACGGCGTGCTGTTCAAGGGCCGCCGCTACGACACCGGCGACCGCGCGGACTACCTGCGCGCCATCGTCCGGCTGGCCTCCGAGCGCGAGGACCTCGGCCCGGACTTCCGCAGCTGGCTGCGCGAGTTCGTCGCCTCCGAGCTGCAGGACTGACACACCGACAGAGAGCGAGTGCGCCGATGACCGGGTCCGCGGAGAGCGGTACCACCCCCGCAGCCTGCTGCGACGACTCCGCGGACCCGGTCGCGGCCGCCCGCCCCGGCACCCGGCCGGACGGTCTGTGGACCGTGGACGAGCACCTCGCCGACGTCCTGGCCGCCGTCGGCCCGCTGCCCGCGATCGAGCTCCAGCTGCTCGACGCGCAGGGCTGCCGGCTGGCCGAGGACGTCCTCGCCGAGGGGGACCTGCCGCCCTTCGACAACAGCTCGATGGACGGCTACGCGCTGCGCACCGCCGACACCGTCGGCGCCGGCGCCGCCTACCCCTCGGTGCTCGCGGTGGTCGGCGACATCGCGGCCGGAGCCGAGGACCTCCCCAAGGTGGGCCCCGGCCAGGCCGCCCGGATCATGACCGGCGCGCCCGTCCCGCCCGGCGCCCAGGCCGTCGCCCCGGTCGAGTGGACCGACGGCGGCACCGGCACCGGCCGCCCCGCCGACGCGATGACCGCCCCGGTCGAGGGCGAGGAGGTCCGGGTGCTGCGCCCGGTCGCCGAGGGCGCCCACATCCGCCGCCGCGGCAGCGACGTCGCCGCCGGCACCCGGGTGCTGACCGCCGGCACCCGGCTCGGCCCCGCCCAGCTCGGCCTGCTCGCCGCGATCGGCCGGGCCACCGCCACCGTCCGCCCGCGCCCGCGGGTCGTGGTGCTCTCCACCGGCAGCGAGCTGGTCCAGCCCGGCGAGCCGGTCGGGCCCGGGCGGATCACCGACTCCAACAGCTTCACCCTCACCGCCGCCGCCCTGGACGCCGGCGCGATCGCCTACCGGGTCGGCGGCGTCCCCGACGACGCGGCCCGGCTGCGCGCCGTGCTGGAGGACCAGCTCGGCCGGGCCGACCTGATCGTCACCAGCGGCGGCGTCAGCGTCGGCGCGTACGACGTGGTCAAGGAGGTCTTCGCCGAGTACGGCGGGGTCGACTTCCGGCGGCTGCGGATGCAGCCCGGCAAGCCGCAGGGCTTCGGCCGGATCGGGCCCGGGGCGGGCGTGCCGCTGATGGCGCTGCCCGGCAACCCGGTCAGCGCGTACATCTCCTTCGAGCTGTTCGTCCGCCCGGTGATCCGCGCGATGCTCGGCGCCGAGGACGTCCACCGCCCGGTGGTCCGGGCGCACTGCCCGGTGGCGCTGCGCTCGCCGGCCGGACGCCGGCAGTTCCTGCGCGGCCGGTACTCCGCGCGGGACGGCCTGGTCGAGCCGGTCGGCGGCGCGGGCTCGCACCTGGTCGGCGCGCTGGCCCGGGCGGACTGCCTGATCACCGTGCCCGAGGACGTCACCGAGCTGCCCGCCGGCAGCGAGGTGGACGTGGTGCTGCTCGGCGGCTGAGCACCGGCCGCCCGGACGAACTCCCGCCCGGGGCGGGCCGTCTCACCGAAGCGGCCCGTCCCACGCCCGGGCCGGACCGGGGGGTACGGTAGCGCGGTATTCGACCTGCGCGCCCCTGGAGCCACCCGTGACCACCTCGCCCCCCGGCGACCGCCTCACCCACGTCGACGAGCAGGGCGCGGCCCGGATGGTCGACGTCTCCGAGAAGGCGGTGACGGCCCGGACCGCCGTCGCGGCCGGCCGGGTCCGGGTCTCCCCGCGGGTGGTGGAGCTGCTGCGCGGCGAGGGCCTGCCCAAGGGCGACGCGCTGGCCGTGGCCCGGATCGCCGGGATCATGGGCGCCAAGCGGACCCCCGAGCTGATCCCGCTCTGCCACCCGATCGCGGTCTCCGGCGTCGAGGTCGAGCTGACCGTCGGCGACGACGCGGTGGAGATCACCGCCACCGTGCGGACCGCGGACCGTACGGGCGTCGAGATGGAGGCGCTGACCGCCGTCGCGGTGGCCGGGCTGACCGTGATCGACATGGTCAAGGCGGTCGACAAGGGCGCCGCCATCGAGTCCGTCCGGGTGCTCGCCAAGACCGGCGGCAAGAGCGGCGACTGGACCGCCCCGGCGGCGGCCCCCGGGGCGTCCGCATGAGGGCGCTCGCGGTCACCGTCTCCAACCGCGCCTCGGCCGGGGTCTACGCCGACAGGGGCGGTCCGCTGCTGGCCGAGGGCCTGCGGGCGATGGGCTTCACGGTCGACGGCCCCCGGGTCGTCCCGGACGGCGAACCGGTCGAGGCGGCGCTGCGCGAGGCGGTGGCGGCCGGCTACGACGTGGTGCTGACCACCGGCGGCACCGGGATCTCGCCGACCGACCTCACCCCCGAGATGACCGCCAGGGTCCTGGAGCGGGAGATCCCCGGCATCCCCGAGGCGATCCGCGCGTACGGGCGGGAGAAGGTGCCGACCGCCGCGCTCTCCCGCGGGCTGGCCGGCGTCGCCGGACGTACCCTGGTCGTCAACCTGCCGGGCTCGACCGGCGGCGTCAGGGACGGCCTGGCCGTGCTGGCCCCGCTGCTCGCCCACGCCGTCGACCAGCTCGGGGGCGGGGACCACCCCCGGCCCGACGCACCAGCTTCCGGGAGCGCGCACTGAACGCCGGCTGGCCGGTAGAACTCCACGAGGGGGACGTCGTGCTGCGCCCGATCCGGGCCCGCGACCAGCGCGAGTGGCAGGAGGTCAGCCGCCGCAACCGGGACTGGCTGCGGCGCTGGGAGGCCACCGTGCCGCCCGGCCCGGCGGGCCTCGCGGCGGGCCCGCGCCCGACCTACCGGCAGATGGTGCGCTACCTGCGCGGCGAGGCCTCGGCCGGCCGGATGCTGCCCTTCGTGGTGCTGTACCGGGGCCGCCTGGTCGGGCAGTTGACCGTCGGCGGGATCACCTGGGGCTCGATGTGCTCGGCCAACGTCGGGTACTGGATCGACGAGGGGGTGGCCGGGCGGGGCATCATGCCGACCGCCGTGGCGCTCTCGGTGGACCACTGTTTCGCGACCCTGGGCCTGCACCGGATCGAGGTGTGCATCCGGCCGGAGAACGGCCCGAGCCGCCGGGTGGTGGAAAAGCTCGGCTTCCGCTCGGAGGGAATGCGGCCGCGCTATCTGCACATCGACGGCGACTGGCGGGACCACCTGGTGTTCGCGCTCACCTCCGAGGAGGTTCCCGAGGGGATGCTGGAGCGCTGGCGTTCCCTCAGCTCGGGCCGCCGTCCGAGAAATTGAATACATGTTCGAATGAAATATCGATATGGCATCGGCGTGGCGACGGACGGGCACAAATACCGGCAAAATAGTCGGAGAATCAGCTTGATCACACGACACGCCGCACCAAATTGCTACCGGCCCTTCCTCCACGCCCGTACGGTGTGAATCGTGAGCAGTAGCGGCCTTATCTACGCCGTCATCGTAGGGGCCTGGGCCGCCTATCTGGTGCCGATGTGGCTCCGCAGGCAGGACGAGCTCAACGAGGCGCGCCCGACGGAACGCTTCAGCACCGCCATCCGCCTGCTGGCCGGGCGTTCGGCGCTGGAGCGGCGGGCGTCCCGGGCCCTGGGTGACGAACCGCGTGACGACGAGCAGACCGAGGACGGCCCTCCCGAACGGGACGGGGCCGCCTCCGGCGACCCCGCCCCCGGCGGGCCGGAAGCGGCGCCGGGCGGCCCCGCCGACGTGCCGGCGGCCCCCCGCCCGGCCGTCCGGGCCGAGGCGCGGCCGGAACCCGCGGGCGGCGGCCCCGAGCGCAGGGCGAGGCTGCTGGCCCGCCGGCGCCGGATGGTCACCGTCCTCTTCCTGGCCTTCGCGCTGGGCGCGGTGGTCGCGGCGGTGGCCGGGCTGGCCTTCCTCTGGGTGCCCGCGCTCCCGGCCGTCCTGCTCACCCTCTACATCGGCCACCTGCGCCGGCTGGAGCGTCAGCGGTACGCGGTGAAGCTGGACCGGGTCCGCGCCGCCCAGGCCGCCGAGCGGCTGCGCAAGCGCGAGCAGCAGCGTGCCGCGGCCGGCCGGGAGAAGGCCGCCGCCGAGTCCGCGCCCGCTCCGGCCGCCGCCGAGCCGGCGGCCGGAGCGCCCGCCGGGCGCGGCCGACCGCACCTGCGGCTCGCCACCGAGGCCGACGCGGCCCGGGCGGCCTCCGCGGGCACCGCCCCGGCCTCCTCCGCCTCGGCCGTGGCGGAGGCCACCGAGCACGAGGAGTGGGTCGACGGCATGCGGGAGCGCGGTGCGGCCGGCCCGGACTCCTGGGAGCCGGTGCCCGTCCCGCTGCCGACCTATGTGACGGCCCCGGTGGCCCCCCGGGTCAACCGCGGTCTCGACCTGTCGGCCCCCGGCACCTGGACCGCCGGGCGCCC
This sequence comes from Kitasatospora sp. NPDC057692, assembly GCF_042799475.1. Classification (NCBI taxonomy): domain Bacteria; kingdom Bacillati; phylum Actinomycetota; class Actinomycetes; order Kitasatosporales; family Streptomycetaceae; genus Kitasatospora; species Kitasatospora sp. NPDC057692. The sequence goes on from NZ_JBHVIV010000051.1 coordinate 23,817, forward strand.
GGCCGAGCCGCGGCGCACCCCGCTCTTCGACCAGTACGCCGAGCCCCCCGCTCCGGAACCGCGGCCCCGCGCCGCCAACGAGTAGCGTCGAGGCCCCCTCCCCGGGGGCCTCTTCGCTGCCCGGGGCCGCCCCCGCGCTCCCCACCAGGGGGGTGGTCACGGACCCCCTCCGAAAGGTGCTAGAGTTTCTTCTCGTTGGGGCTGTGGCGCAGTCCGGTAGCGCACCTCGTTCGCATCGAGGGGGTCAGGGGTTCGAATCCCCTCAGCTCCACCCAACGGAAGTCCCGCCCGATCGGTTGATCGGGCGGGACTTCCGCGTTGTGGGGGTGCGTCGGCCGACGGGCGGTCAGCCGGGGTGGTGCGGGGGCGCTCCGAGGGGCCTGTGAGGCGGATCACGTGCGGGAACGGCCGAGGGCCGGTCCGGAGCGCGCTCCGGACCGGCCCTCGGGGTCGGACGGGTCAGGGCTGGCCGGAGCCCGCGTACGGGCCGGGCTGCGGGGCGCCGGACTGCGGCGGGACGGCGCCGTAGCGGGCCGGACGGCGGCCGCGCGGGTGCCGGGTGAGGGTGTAGCCCGCGACGCCCGCCAGGGCGGCCAGGACGCCGCCGGCCAGGGTCCAGAACCAGCGGCCGTTCCAGCCGGAGAACCAGCCGGTGTACCAGTGCTCCTCGGGCTCCTCCGGGGCCGCCGCCTTGGCGGTCGCGGCGCCGCCGCCGGCCGGCGGGACCAGCGGGGCCTTGAGCTCGCCGCCCTCCGGCTGGGCGTTGTCGGCGTCGCCCTTGGCGGCCACCCGCAGCTGCACCGAGGCGGCCAGGCCGAGGTCGGGCTGCGGGGCGTCGGGGACCGAGAGCCGGACGTAGTAGCTGCCCGGCAGCGGGTCGCCGGACCACGGCTCGGCCCAGGAGCGGACCTCGCGCAGGGTGCAGCTGAGCGTCAGCGTGCCGGTGGCCTGATCGGCGGTGGCGTTCTGGACGCCGTCGGTGCAGGCCTGGCGGCGGCGCAGGCCGTCGAACAGCTCGACGCTCCAGGTCTGCGGACCGTGCCGGTCGGCGGACGGGGCGAGGGTGACGGTCAGGTCCACCCGGGCGGTCTGGCCCTCGGCCGCGCCGAACGCCCAGTACAGGTAGTCGCCGGTGGAGACGGCGACCGCGGCCTCCTGGCCGGGGGCCAGGTTGACGGCGGTCAGGAAGGAGGTGCCGGCCTTGTTGGCCGGGGCCGGGGTGCCGCTCGCGCTCGGCGAGGGCGAGGCGGCGGTGGCGGCCGGGGCCGTCAGGGCGAGCGCGGGGAACAGGGCCAGCGCGGCCGCGGCGGTGCGGAGGAAGGTCGTACGCATGGTCAGTTCTCCTGCCAGACAGCGATGCGCCAGCGCGCGATCCAGCCGAACAGCAGACCGGTCACCAGGCCGGCCAGGGTCAGCACGAGCAGCAGGATCCAGCCGCGGCCCAGACCCATCGCCGGGCCGTCCGGGGCGGGGGAGGCGGCGGTCAGGTCGACCGTCAGCTCCAGCGGCAGGCCGGGGTCGGCCGCGACGCCGGCCTGCGGGGCCAGCGAGTTGGAGACCACCAGGCAGACGGTGGTCTCCGGCTTTCCGCTCGGGGAGGCCGAGGCGGTCGCGGTGGCGGTGTGGCCCTTGGAGCCGTCGGAGGACCAGCGCAGGCCGGTGGAGACCACGTCGGTGCGGCCGCTGCCGGCGTCGGTGCCGCGGACCAGCTCCTGGCCCGCGGTGCTGGTGGCCTGGAGCAGGACGCCGTAGTCGCGGGCCACCGCGCGGTCCGGGGAGACGCTGACCGAGGCGCGCAGCTCCTGGCCGGACTTGACCGCCACCCGGTAGACGCGGTGCTCGGAGAACTTCTCGCGGTCGCTGTAGACGCCCGGGGTGAGGACCGGCGCGGTCTCGCAGGCGTCGGTGCCGGCGGTCTTGACCGGGGTGACCGCGTAGGTGTCGTTGGACCGGTCGACCAGCTGCTTCACCTTCTCGGTGAGCTGCTCCTGGGTGCGTACGTCGGTGTAGGTGCCGCCGGTGGCGTTGGCGATGCAGAGCAGCTGCTGGCGGGTCTTGTCGTCGTGCGCCAGGCCCAGGGTGTCGACCACCAGGTGGATGCCCTGGGAGGCGAGCTCGCGGGCGACGTCGCACGGGTCGGGCGGGGTGCAGGTGTCCTCGCCGTCGGTGATCAGCACCACCCGGCGGGTGGTCTCGCCCTTGCCGAGGTCCTGGGCGGCGCCGCGCAGCGCCAGGCCGATCGGGGTGAAGCCGGTCGGCCGCAGGGTCGCGACCGCGGTCTTGGCCTCGGTCTTGTTGGTCTTCCCGACCGGGAAGAGCTGCTTGGTGTCCAGGCAGCCCTGGGCCTTGTCGGCGCCCGGGTAGTTGGCGCCCAGCGTCCGGATGCCGAACTCGGTCTCGGCCGGAAGGGCGTCGATGACGTCGTTCAGGGACTGCTGGGCCACCGCGATGCGGGTCTTGCCCTGGATGTCGGCCTCGCGCATGGAGCCGCTGACATCCAGTACGAGGTCGACCCGGGGGGCCTCCTTGCCGGCCGCGCCGGCTGATGGTTCGTCGGCATGGGCGGGCAGGCCGCTGAGCAGCGCCCCGCCCGTTATCGCCAGGGCGGCCAGCAGGCTGCCGAGCCTGGCCTTCGGTCGTCGTCCATTCATCACCCGCCCGATCCTAGGGATCATCAGTTCCCCGTGGCCAACGTGCGCTGGTGCGCGAACGGGCCCGCTCCGGCGCGAACTCGCGGGCGCTGGTGGGCGATCGGGGCGCGGGTGCACCGGGGTGCGCCGGTCGCGTGGACCGCTGGTGACGGAGCCTCGGGCAATCCGGGACACACCGGGTGAAAAGTCGATGGACGGGGATGTGCTCGTTAGGGTGACGAGCGGGGCGAGGGCACCGGTGCGCCGGTCCCCGCCCCGGCCGGCACGTCCGTTCGAGGGAAGGACCCGTACGTGAGCAACCTCTTCGCGATCGCCTATCCGGATCTGGCCACCGCCAGGGCGGTGCGCGACGAAGCGGTCGGCCTGCAGAAGCAGCGGCTGATCGAGCTGGAGGACGCGGTCGTCGTCGAGCGTCGCGCGGACGGGAAGATCAAGCTGCACCAGCAGGTCAGCACCACCGGGGCCGGGGCCGCCTCGGGCGCCGTCTGGGGCGGGGTGATCGGCCTGCTGTTCTTCATGCCGATCCTCGGTGCGGCGGTCGGCGGCGCGGCCGGGGCCGCGGTCGGCGCCACCACCGACATCGGCGTGGACGACGACTTCATGCGCCAGGTCGGGCAGCACCTCCAGCCGGGCACCGCCGCGGTGTTCCTGCTGGTCCGCAGGGCCACCGCGGACAAGGTCGTCCCGGCGCTGGCCCGCCACGGCGGACGGATCATCCAGACCTCGCTCTCCGCCGAGGCCGAGGCCGACCTCAGGGCGACCGTCGAGGCCGCCCGGTCGCACGCCGCCCCGGTCGCCTGATCCCCGGTCGCGCCCCCGTTCGCCCCGCTCCGCCCGGCCCCCGGATCCCGCCGGAGCGGCCGCTCACGCCGGGGCGGACGGGCCCGCCGCCCGTCCGCCCCGGTCGTCACCCCGCCGGGCCGGCCGCGGCGCCCTGCCGCGTCCACAGCCTGTGGACGGCCTGACCCGGAGCGACGTGGCGGGCAGTGCGCCCGCCGCCCCGGTCGCCCGTTCGGTGATGCAGGCGGTGCTCCCTAATCAAGCCCCTTACCGGTAGCTCTGACCTGCCGCTTTAGCCGGTCGGCGAGGGATCCGCCGTTTGCGAAGTGTCCGGTTTGTGCATGCCGATGCGACGGTTCGTACAATGCGCGCGGTGCGACTGTTCGTTTGCGACACTGGTGTTTTCGCTGGGTACTACCCATCTTTGTTCGGTTGGTCGCCGATGCCCCTTTCGGTGCGTCGAGCGGCCGGCCGCTCAAAACCCTCCCCCGCCCAGAAAGACCCTCCGTTTTGGCCAGCAACACGCTCGGCGCGCGCCTTCTGAGGCGCAAGCCCGTCATCACCCTGATCGCCGAGAGCGAGGGCCGCGAGGGCCTGCCCGCCGGTGCGCCCGAGGAGGGCGGACGCTCCGGCATCCACCTGCGCCGCTCGATCGGGCTCTGGCAGCTGTCCGCGATCGGCATCGGCGCCACCATCGGCACCGGCATCTTCTTCGTGCTGACCAGCGCCGTGCCGTCGGCCGGACCGGCCGTCATCCTGTCCTTCGTGATCGCCGCCGTCACCGCGGGCCTCACCGCGCTCTGCTACGCCGAGATGGCCTCCGCCATCCCGGTCTCCGGGTCCTCCTACTCCTACGCGTACGCCACCCTCGGCGAGGGCGTCGCCTTCGCGGTCGGCGTCTGCCTGCTGATGGAGTACGGCGTCTCGGCCTCCGCGATCGCGGTCAGCTGGGCCGAGTACCTCAACAAGTTCTTCGACCTGGCCTTCGGCTTCAAGATCCCGGAGGCGGTCTCCGGCGCGCCCGACAGCACCCACTGGTTCAACCTGCCGGCGCTGCTGCTGGTCGCCATGGTCTGCTTCCTGCTGATCCGCGGCGTCAGCGAGTCGGTCAAGGTCAACGCGGCCATGGTGGCCATCAAGATCCTCATCCTGCTGCTCTTCGTCGGCATCGCGTTCACCGGCTTCCACTCCGGCAACCTGACCCCGTTCATGCCGCTGGGCATCGGCGGCGTCCAGGTCGCCGCCTCCAGCATCTTCTTCTCCTTCATCGGCCTTGACGCCGTGTCCACCGCCGGCGAGGAGGTCAAGAACCCCCGGCGCACCCTGCCGATGGCGATCATCATCTCGCTGGTGGTCGTCACCCTGCTGTACATCCTGGTGGCCCTGGCCGGCATCGGCGCCCAGCCGTGGCAGAAGTTCGAGGGCCAGGAGGCCGGCCTCGCCCAGATCCTCCAGGACATCACCGGCCAGAGCTGGCCGGCCATGCTCTTCGCGGTCGGCGCGATCGTCTCGATCTTCTCGATCACCCTGGTGGTCATCTACGGCCAGACCCGCATCCTGTACTCGATGGGCCGCGACGGCATGCTTCCCAAGCGCTTCGCGGAGCTCTCGCCGCGCAGCGGCACCCCGGTCTGGAACACCATCGTGGTGGGCCTGGGCGTCGGCGTGCTGGCCGCCTTCGTCCCCCTGGCGAAGCTGGCCGACATCACCAGCCTGGGCACCCTGATCGCCTTCTCGGTGGTCTCGATCGGCGTGATCGTGCTGCGCCGCACCCAGCCCGACCTGCCGCGCGGCTTCAAGGTGCCGGGCTACCCGGTCGTCCCGCTGATCAGCGTCGGCTTCTGCGTCTACCTGATCACCGGCCTGCACGCGGACACCTTCGTGGCCGGCGGGATCGCCCTGGTGCTCGCGGTGGCGATCTACTTCGGCTACAGCATCAAGCACTCCAAGCTGGAGCGGGCGGACCGGCAGGCGGACGCCGGGAGCAAGGTCGGCTGAGCCGGCGGTGCGCCGCGGACGGGGCCGAACGGGGGAGGACCGAACCCCTCGCCGGCCCCGTCCGTGTCGGCTGACACTCCCGTCCCCGACATGGCGACAGCGCACCGCCCCCGGCCCTAACCTTCCACCATGGTGAGCACCCGCACGTCCGGCCATTTCCGCCCGCGCGGCCGCTTCACCGGCCGGGGCGCGACCCCGACGACGCCGGCCCCGGCCGTTCCCGCGGCCGTCCCCGCCGCCCGGAGCGGCCGCCCGCGCGGTGGCCGGGCCCGGCGGCCGTTCCCCCACCAGCGCGGCGGGAGCGGCCCGCCGACGCCGCCCGACCGGCCGCTCCGGACCGGCCTCGCCGCGCACCGCGGCGTCCAACTGCTCGGCTGCCTGGTCGCCGCCGGGTGGGCGGCCGGCTTCCCGCTCGTCTCCGACCTGCCCAACCAGCGCCTCTGGGGCACCCTCGCCGCCCCCGCCTACCTGCTCGCCGGGCTGCTCTGCGTGGTCCTGCCGCGCCGGCTCGCCGCCCGGGCCGGGGCGGCGGTCGCCCTGCTGGGCGCCGTGCTGGTGCCGCTGGTGGCCCTGGTGCTGCAGGGCCGCCACCAGTCGGAGGTGATGGTGGTCGAGCGCTCGGCGCACCTGCTGTTCACCACCGGCAGCCCGTACCTGGCGCACCCGGTGGTGGTCACCGACTACAACCCGTACCTGCCCGCGATGTCGCTGTTCGGGGTGCCGCACACCCTCCTCGGCGAGGGCAGCGCCGCCGCCCGGCTGGCCGGGGACGCCCGGATCTGGTTCGCGCTGGCCTTCGTGGCCTGTCTGCTGGCGAGCTGGCGGCTGCTGCGGCCCACCCGGGACCGCGCGCCGCTGCTGCCGCTGGCGGTGCTCACCGCCTCGCCGCTGGTCGCGCTGGCGCTGGTCGGCGGCGGGGTGGACCTGCCGCTGATCGGGCTCTGCTGCCTGGCCATGGCGCTGGCTGAGCGGGACCGGACCATCGCCGCCGGGCTGGTGCTGGCCCTGGCCGGGACCCTGAAGTGGACGGTCTGGCCGGCGCTGCCGGTGGCCGTCCTGCTGCTCTGGCGGCTCTACGGGCGCCGGCCGGCCGCCCGGGCCGGGCTGACCGCGCTCGGCGCGGCGTCCGCCGTCATGGTGCCGTACGCCCTGACGCGGGCCGACGAGCTGCGCGAGCAGGTGGTGCGCTTCCCGCTCGGGCTGGCCGCGATCCAGACGCCGGCCGGCAGCCCGCTGCCCGGCAAGGTGCTGGCGGGGTTCGGCCCGACCGGGCACATCGCCTCGCTGGTGCTGCTGACCGTCGGCGGCCTCGGGGTGACGGTCTGGCTGCTGGCGCGGCCGCCGGTCTCCGCGATCGCCGCCGCCGACCTGCTGGCGGGCGGGCTGGCGATCGCGTTCACGCTGGCGCCGGCCGGGCGGTTCGGCTACCTGGCGCTGCCGGCCGTGCTGGTGATCTGGCCCCGGCTGGCCGCCCGGCGGTGGAGCGCCCGCCCGCCCGTCCCGTCGGCCTGCCTGCTGGCGCACGCCGAGCCCGCCCTGCCCGCGGCGCGGTAGGGCGGGCCCGGCGGCGGCGTCAGCGGTTTCCGGCGGCCTTGATGATCGAGGCGACGGCGGGACCGGCGGCGTCCACGCCGTGGCCGCCGCCCTCGACCTCGGCGGCCACCGCGAGGTTGCCCCGGTAGGCGGTGAACCAGCTGTTGGTGGTGGCGATGCCGGTGGCCTCGGCGGAGCCGGTCTTGGCGCCCGCGTTGTCGGAGATCCCGGCCATCACGTCCTTGGCGGTGCCGCCGGTGGCGGTGGCGGCCATCATCTGGCGCAGCTTGCCGGCGACGTCGGGGGTCATGTCGCGGGCGGCCTTCTGCTGCGGCAGCTCGGCGACCAGGACCGGCTGCTTGAAGCTGCCGCTCTGCACGGTGGCCGTGATCGAGGCGATGGCCAGCGGGTTCATCTGGACCTTGCCCTGGCCGATCGACTGCATGGCCTGCTCGTCCTTGTTGGTGCCGGCGTCCGGCACCACCGCGTCGAAGCTGGGCAGGCCGGTCTGCCAGTTCAGGCCGATGCCGTAGACGTCCTTGGCGGTGGTGGTGAGCGCACCCGGCTTCAGGCTGGTCAGGCCCTGGTCGATGAAGGCGGTGTTGCAGGAGATCATGAAGTCCTGCTGCAGCGTGTTGTTCGGGTACGCGTCGGGGAACGAGTTCGGGATCTTCTTCGGGTTGCTGCTCAGGGTCGGGCAGGCCACCGGGGTGTCCGGGTTGACCCCGGCCTCCAGCAGCGCGGTGGAGGTGAGGATCTTCAGCGTGGAACCCGGGGCGAGCTGGCCCTGGAAGGCCCGGTTCAGACCGGTGACCGGCGCGTTGGCGAAGGCCAGGATCTGGCCGGTGCTCGGCTCGATGGCGACGATCGAGCCCTTCTTGCCGCCCAGGTCGGTCATCGCCTTCTCGGCGGCGGCCTGCAGGGTGGCGTCGATGGTCAGCTTGAACGGCTTCGGGGGCTTCGGGTCGACGATGGTGAACAGCCGGTCGGGCACGCCGTTCTGGTCGGCGGCGTTGGTGATCACCACGCCGGTGCCGTTGTCGCTCTGGTCCTTGTTCTGGTCCGCGAGCAGCTTGGCGACCTTGGCCTGCACGGTGGCGACCAGCGGGGTGATCGAGGGGCTGTTCAGCGCCTTGTTGTTGCGGTCCACGACGTTGCCCGCGATCGGGGGCAGCGGCTGGACGGCGATCGTCTCGCCCGGGGCCAGGTGCGGGTGGATCACCGACGGGGCCCAGTGCACGGCGGGGGTGTTGTCGCTCATCTTCACGACGCTGAGGAAGCCGTTGTAGTCCCAGACCCGGTTGGTGCCCTCGAACTCGGCGCGGGCCTTGAAGCCCATCAGCACCCCGGCCGGGCCCGCGGACGGCGAGGCGGAGGGGGCGGCGGAGGCGGAGTCGGTGGCGCCCGGGGTGGCGGCGGGGGTCGTGCTCTTGGCGGGGGAGGGGGTGCCGGTCGCCGAGGCGAAGGCCGCCGGGGTGGCCGGGCCGGCCGGCGACAGGGTGAGCCCGCTCGGCTTCACCTGGTCGCGGAACGCGTTCAGCGCGGTGGTCGCGGCCGCCGGGTCGTCGGTCAGCGAGGCCGCCTTGGCGAGGTCGCCGGCCGCCCAGGCCTCCAGGAAGTCCTTGGTCCCGGCCGCGGCCTGCTCGGCGGTCGGGGGCTCGGCGACCACCGTGCGCTGCTTCTTGGCGGCCGGTTCGCCCTTGTCGTCCGAGCCTCCGACGAGGCTGTACGCCCCGTAGCCGCCGGCGGCGAGCACGGCGACGGCCACGCCGGTGATCAGGCCGGTCTTCGCGCCATTGCGCATGGTGAGGTTCCCCCAAGGGTCAGGCGGGCGGCCGCAGCCGGAGCTGGCCGGATGCGCGTTCGGAGCCCAGCCTAGGCAGCCGGGCTCCGTGCACCGACGAAGGGAGCCCGTCTTGTGACGGTTCTGGTACGTGTTGCGCACCACTCCGGTACGCTTCGCCACTCTCCGTCCGCGGTCAGATCCAGGTGTTGAACCACATCCTCCGGCGCCAGTCCTCCATCGGGATCGTCTCGCCGGTGTACAGCGGGTGGAAGAACAGGAAGTTCCACATGATCAGCAGGACCACCAGGCCGGCCGCCGCGGCGCCGATGACCCGCCGGTCCCGGGAGGCCCCGGCCGGTCCGATCAGCGCGCCCACCAGCATGGTCACGGCGAGCACCAGGAACGGCACGAAGCAGACCGCGTAGAAGAGGAAGATCGTCCGCTGCTGGTAGGCGAACCAGGGCAGGTAGCCGGCGGCCAGGCCGCAGAGCACCGCGCCGGCCCGCCAGTCGCGCCGGGCCGCCCACCGCCACAGGCAGTAGACCAGGGCGATCACGCCGGTCCACCAGAGCAGCGGGGTGCCGATGCCCAGGACCTCGCGGGCGCACTCGTTCACCGTGCAGCCGGCCGCCCCCTGCTTCGGGGACTCGTAGAAGAAGGAGACCGGCCGGCCCAGCACCAGCCAGCTCCACGGGTTGGACTGGTAGGTGTGCGGGTCGCTCAGGTGGGTGTGGAAGTCGTAGACCGTCGAGTGGTAGTGCCAGAGCGCGCGCAGGCCCTCCGGGATCCACGGGTAGTCGGTGGAGCGGCCGACCGCCCAGTCGCGGCCGTAGCCGCCCTGGTTCGGCGCGCTGCTGCTGGCGAACCAGCCCCACCAGGAGGTGACGTAGACGACCGCGGAGACCGCCACGACGGAGACGAAGGCGGGCACCGCGTCGCGGACCAGCGTCCACAGGTAGGGGCGGTCGGCGCCGGCCAGCCGGCGCGAGCCGGCGTCCCACAGCACCGTCAGCAGGCCGAAGGCGGCCGCGACGTACAGGCCGCTCCACTTGGTGGCGCAGGTCAGGCCGATGCAGACGCCGGCCGCGATCCGGTACGGGCGCCAGCCCAGGTTCATCCGGCGGGCGAACGCCGGGTCCGGCCCGCCGCCGTGCGCCGCGAGGCGGGCGGCGATCCGGGCCCGGGTGTGGTCGCGGTCCAGCAGCAGGCAGCCGAAGGCGGCGAGGATCCAGAACATCACCACCAGGTCCAGCAGCGCGGACCGGCTCATCACGAAGTGCAGGCCGTCCACCGAGAGCAGCAGGCCCGCCACGCAGCCCAGCAGGGTCGAGCGGAACAGCCGGCGGGCGATCCGGGCCACCATCAGCACCGAGAGGGTGCCGAGCAGCGCCACCGCGAACCGCCAGCCGAAGGGGTTCATCCCGAACAGCTGGATGCCGGAGCCGATGATCCACTTGCCGACCGGCGGGTGCACCACGTAGGAGGGGTTCGACCGGTACGGGGCCGGGCCGCCCGCCATGATCTGCTCGTTGGCGCCGTCCGGCCAGCTGATCTCGTAGCCGCCGTGCCAGAGTGCGTAGGCGTCCTTGGCGTAGTACGTCTCGTCGAAGATGATCGCGTTCGGCGAGCCGAGGTCGCTGAACCGCAGCGCGCCGGCGAACAGCGCCACCGCGAGCGGGCCGAGCCAGCCGGCCCAGCGGACCAGCCAGGACCAGAGCGGCGCCGGCAGGGACAGGCCCAGCCGGAGCAGCAGCGGCGAGGGCGGCACCCGCTTCGGCGTGACGCCCGGGCCGTCCGGCATCGGCGGCACCAGGCGCTCGGCCAGGGGGGCGGCCGGCGGCGGCGCGTAGCCGAAGCGGGCCAGGCCGCGCAGCCAGGCGGGGCGCGGTGGCGGCGGGGGTATCGCGCCCCCGCCGTCGCCGCCGTCGGGGTCGGCGGCCGGGTCGCCGCCGTCCGGGTCGCGGGGCCCGGGCAGGGTGGGTGACGACTGGTCCGTCAGGACCGGCACGCCGACGTCACCCCGCGCGGTGTGGTCTGTACCAGTGGGCGTCTGCGCCGCCGTGTCGCCGTTCATCCGCCACATCGTAGGGGCGCATCGTGAGCCTGCGGAGTCTCCCTCCGAAGGTGCCCGAATCGTCACCAAAAGCGCCCGGCGGCCGGTTGCTGGAAGGATGGGGTCCGTGACAGGAGTACTCGTACTGGCAGGAACCCCCATCGGCGACGTCGCGGACGCCCCGCCCCGGCTGCTCACGGAGCTGGCCTCGGCGGACGTCATCGCGGCCGAGGACACCCGGCGGCTGCGCCGGCTCACCCAGGCGCTCGGGGTGACCCCGGCCGGGCGGGTGGTCTCCTACTTCGAGGGCAACGAGGTCGGGCGCACCCCCGAACTCGTCGAGGCGCTGCTCGGCGGCGCCCGGGTGCTGCTGGTGACCGACGCCGGGATGCCGTCCGTCTCCGACCCCGGCTACCGGCTGGTGGCCGCCGCGGTCGCCGCCGACGTCAAGGTGACCGCGGTGCCCGGGCCGTCCGCGGTGCTCACCGCGCTGGCGCTGTCCGGGCTGCCGGTCGACCGGTTCACCTTCGAGGGCTTCCTGCCGCGCAAGAGCGGCGACCGGGCCCGGCAGCTGGCCTCGATCGCGGCCGAGCCGCGCACCATGGTCTTCTTCGAGGCCCCGCACCGGATCGCCGAGGCGCTCGCCGCGATGGCGGAGGCGTTCGGCGCCGAGCGGCCGGCCGCGGTCTGCCGCGAGCTGACCAAGACCTACGAGGAGGTCCGGCGCGGGCCGATCGGCGAGCTGGCGGCCTGGGCGGCGGAGGGCGTCAAGGGCGAGATCACCGTGGTCGTGGCGGGTGCCCCGCCGGCCGCGCCGCAGGAGCTGACCCCGGCCGAGCTGGCCCGGCTGGTAGCCGTCCGGGAGGAGGCCGGGGAGCGCCGCAAGGAGGCGATCGCCGCGGTCGCGTCCGAACTGTCGTTGCCCAAGCGGGAGGTCTTCGACGCGGTCGTGGCGGCCAAGAACGTGGCCGGGCGGGCCCCCGCAGAGGCGCCCCGAGAAGGCTCTTGAAGTGGCCGCGACAAGCCGCTGAGCTGCGGGTACGTACGGTTCGTCGGCGATGTGCCGCACGGCGCGCGGGCGCGTACCGTGGAGAGAAGGCCCCGGGTTAAACGCCCGTCGAGCTGAAGCTTCGGTCGAGGTTCCCCGACAGGACCCACCCTTTCGTATAGGGATTCCCAACCTGCCTCCAAGTCTTCACAAGACGGGCATCGCCGGGGGCGGTCCGGGCATTTCCTGGGATGGAAAGACCCAGCCGGGCGAGCGCCCGGCGGGCGCTGGGAGACGGCTATGAGCGAGACGATCGGTAGCCCCCGCAGTGGCAACGCCCTGAGCGACCCCGGCCCGAGCGGCACCGGCCCGAGCGGTCGGACGCACACCCCCGTCGAGACCGTCCGGGAGGCCTACTCCTTCGCGTGCCTGAGCTGCGGGTACGGCTGGGAGCAGGCGTACGACATCGAGCACCACGTGGCCCGGGACGGGCACGTCGTGTTCGAGTACCACGCCAATGGAGTCCGGGTGCCGTCGCCGCTGCTCAAGCCGACCTGCCCGGGCTGCGGCGGCCACACCGTGCGGATCATGCGCGAGGGCCGGGTGGGCACCGCCGACCAGTCGGTGCGGCACGCCCCCGGGTTCGCGGCGCACGCCGAGCCCGCCGGGTCTCCGGCGATGGCCGGGCCGGTGCGCACCGCCCCCGCGGGCGGGCGCTGGGCGCGGTTCTGGGCGCGGCTGCGCGGCTGACCCCCGGGCGGCGGCGGGCCGGCGTTCCGGGGCGGTCCCCGGGCCGCCGGCCCTCGCCGTCGGAGGGCGCGCGCGGGCCCGACTAAGCTTGCGCACCATGGCGGCCACTGCAGAGCACAGCACCACCGGGGGCACCACCCCCGCGTACTACGTCACCACCCCGATCTACTACGTCAACGATCGCCCCCACCTCGGCCACGCGTACACCACCGTGGCGGGCGACGTGCTGACCCGCTGGCACCGCCAGCGCGGCGAGAAGGTGTGGTACCTGACCGGCACGGACGAGCACGGTCAGAAGATCCTGCGCACCGCCGAGGCCAACGGCGTCACCCCGCAGGAGTGGTGCGACAAGCTGGTCGAGGAGGCCTGGAAGCCGCTCTGGCAGCACCTGGAGATCGCCAACGACGACTTCGTCCGCACCACCCAGGAGCGGCACACCGCCCGGGTGCAGGAGTTCGTCCAGGACCTGTACGACAAGGGCGAGATCTACAAGGGCGGTTACTCCGGCCCGTACTGCGTCGGCTGCGAGGAGTACAAGCTCCCCGCCGAACTGCTCGACGGGGCCACCGAGGGCGAGAAGCTCTGCCCGATCCACAAGAAGCCGGTCGAGTGGCTGGAGGAGGAGAACTACTTCTTCCGCCTCTCCGCGTACGGCCCGAAGCTGCTGGAGTTCTACGCCGAGAACCCCGGCTTCATCGCCCCCGAGTCGGCCCGCAACGAGGTGCTGCGCTTCGTCGAGCAGGGCCTGCAGGACCTCTCCATCTCCCGCTCCACCTTCAACTGGGGCGTCCCGCTGCCCTGGGACGAGAAGCACGTCCTGTACGTGTGGGTGGACGCGCTGCAGAACTACATCACCGCGGCCGGCTACGGCGCCGACCCGGAGCGGTTCGCCGAGCTGTGGCCGGCGTCGGTGCACCTCGTCGGCAAGGACATCCTGCGCTTCCACGCGGTGATCTGGCCCGCGATGCTGATGGCCGCCGGCCTGCCGCTGCCGAAGCGGGTCGTCGCCAACGGCTGGCTGATGGTCGGCGGCGAGAAGATGTCCAAGTCCAACCTGACCGGCATCGCCCCCACCGACCTGACCTCGCACTTCGGCGTGGACGCCTACCGTTACTACTTCCTGCGGGCGATCCCGTTCGGGACCGACGGCTCGTTCTCCTGGGAGGACTTCGCCGCCAGGTACACCTCCGAGCTGGCCAACGACTTCGGCAACCTCGCCTCCCGGGTGGCGGCCATGGTCGGCAAGTACTTCGACGGCGCGCTGCCGGCCGAGGCGGCGCCGGGCGGGGCCGAGCGGGCCGTCGCCGAGGGCCTGGCGGCGGCGGTCGCGGCCGCCGACCGGAAGATCGGCGAGGAGCTGGACTTCGCGGGCGGGATCGCGGCGGTCTTCGACTTCGTCAAGCAGGTCAACGGCTACCTCACCGAGCAGGAGCCGTGGAAGGTCGCCAAGGACGACTCGGCCGAGGGCCGGGCCCGGCTGGCCACCATCCTCTACACCGCCGCCGAGTCGCTGCGGGCCACCGCGGTGCTGCTCAACCCGGTGATGCCGACGACCGCCGAGAAGCTCTGGGCCTCGCTCGGCGCCGCCGAGGGCCTGGGCCCGCTCGCCGCGCAGACCGTCGCCGAGGCCGCGCAGTGGGGCCGGCTGCCCGCCGGCGCCACCGTCACCAAGGGCGACATCCTGTTCCCCCGCCTCGAGGAGAAGCCGGCCGCCTGAGGCCGGAGAGGAACCGACTGATGCCGAAGAAGGACGACGACCGGTCCACCCCGCCGCCGCCGCTGCCCGCCCCGCTGGCGGTGGCGGTCGCCGACTCGCACACCCATCTGGACATGCAGTCCGGCACGCCCGAGGAGGGCCTGGCCAAGGCCGCCTCGGTCGGGGTGGCCACCGTCGTCCAGGTCGGCTGCGACGTGCCGGGCTCGCGCTGGGCCGCCGACCTGGCGGCCCGGTTCGAGCAGGTGCACGCCGCCGTCGCCCTGCACCCCAACGAGGCGCCGCGGATCTTCCTCGGTGACCCCGACGGCTGGTCCGGGCAGCGCCGGGAGCCGGGCGGGCAGGCCGCGCTCGACGCGGCGCTGGCCGAGATCGACGCGCTCGCGGCGCTGCCGCAGGTCCGCGCGGTCGGCGAGACCGGCCTCGACTACTTCCGCACCGGGCCGGAGGGCGTGGAGATCCAGAAGGAGTCGTTCCGCCGCCACATCGCGATGGCCAAGCGGCACGGCAAGGCCCTGGTGATCCACGACCGGGACGCCCACGAGGACGTCATCGCCGTCCTGCTGGAGGAGGGCGCCCCCGAGCGGACCGTCTTCCACTGCTACTCCGGCGACGCCGAGATGGCCAAGGTCTGCGCCGAGCACGGCTGGTACCTCTCCTTCGCCGGCCCGGTCACCTTCAAGGCCAACCAGCCGCTGCGGGACGCCCTGGCCGTCACCCCGCTCGACCGGATCCTGGTCGAGACCGACGCCCCCTTCCTCACCCCCCACCCCTACCGCGGCCGCCCCAACGCCCCGTACCTGATCCCGGTCACGGTCCGCTCGATGGCGGACACCCTGGGCCTGTCCGAGGACGCGCTCGCCACGGCGATCGCGGAGAACACGGCGCGGGCGTTCGGATACTGAGCCGGTCGAACGAGTGCCGGGATTCGGAGGAACGATTCGGCACTCGTGACGGCTCCCTACTGGCGGGTCGGGCGGGGCGTCGACGACCTCCCGATCGTCCACGAGTTCCACCGGGACGAGGAGAAGGGCGTCTAATGCCGGTCGCGCGGCACGAGGGCGTGCTCCGGACCGCCGTCCCCTGCCCCGTGGAGATCGACCTCGCGGCGGTCGTCGAGCTGTGAGGGGGCCGCGCGCCCGTATCCTTGGCGGGTGAGCACCACCGATCCCACCTCTGACAGCCGCCCCCAGCCTCCGGCCGGGGGGACCCCCTTGCTCGGCGGCGCGGACATCCGGGCGCTGGCGGACGCGTTCGGCGTGAAGCCGACCAAGCAGCGCGGGCAGAACTTCGTCATCGACGGCAACACCGTGCGGCGGATCGTCCGGGCCGCGGAGGTGACCGCGGAGGACGCCGTGGTCGAGGTCGGGCCCGGCCTCGGGTCGCTGACGCTTGCGCTGCTGGAGACCGCCCGGCACGTCACCGCCGTGGAGATCGACCCGGTGCTGGCGCGGCACCTGCCGGACACCGTCGCCGCCCGGATGCCCGGGAAGGCCGGGGCGTTCGACCTGGTGTTCAGCGACGCCATGCTGGTCACCGAGCTGCCGGGCCCCGCGCCGACCGCGCTGGTCGCCAACCTGCCGTACAACGTGGCCGTGCCGGTACTGCTGCACATGCTGGCCACCTTCCCCAGCATCGAGCGCACCCTGGTCATGGTGCAGAGCGAGGTCGCCGACCGGCTCGCCGCCAAGCCCGGCAACAAGGTGTACGGCGTCCCCTCGGTCAAGGCCAACTGGTACGCCGACGTGAAGCGGGCCGGGGCCATCGGCCGCAACGTCTTCTGGCCCGCCCCCAACGTCGACTCCGGGCTGGTCTCGCTGATCCGCCGCGAGCCGCCGAGGACCACCGCGAGCCGCGCGGAGGTGTTCGCGGTGGTCGACGCCGCGTTCGCCCAGCGCCGCAAGACCCTGCGGTCCGCGCTGGCCGGCTGGGCCGGCTCCGCCGCCGGGGCCGAGCAGGCGCTCGCCGCCGCCGGGATCGACCACAAGCTGCGCGGTGAGATGCTCACCGTCGAGCAGTTCGCCGCCATCGCCGAGCACAAGCCGGAGTAGGGGACTTCCAGTGAGCGTCACGGTCCGCGTGCCCGCCAAGGTCAACGTCCAGCTCGGGGTCGGCGGCCTGCGCGCCGACGGCTTCCACGACCTGGCCAACGTCTTCTTCGCGATCGCCCTCGGCGACGAGGTCACGGCGACGGCGGGCGAGCCCGGTACGGGCGTCACCCTGAGCTGCACCGGGCCGGACGCCGACGCCGTCCCGCTGGACGACAGCAACCTCGCCGCCCGCGCCGCCCGGCTGCTGGCCGCCCGGCACGGCCTCGCCGGGCCCGACGTCCACCTGCACATCGCCAAGGCCATCCCGGTGGCCGGCGGCATGGCCGGCGGCAGCGCCGACGGTGCGGCGGCGCTGGTCGCCTGCGACGCGCTGTGGGACCTGGACACCTCCACGGAGGTGCTGCTGGAGCTGGCCGCCGAACTCGGCTCGGACGTGCCGTTCGCGCTGGTCGGCGGCGTCGCGCTGGGCCGCGGCCGGGGCGAGGTCCTGGAACCGCTGCCGGTCGCCGGCGACTTCCACTGGGTCTTCGCGGTCGCCGACGACGGCCTGTCCACCCCCGCCGTCTTCCGCGAGTGCGACCGCCTGCGCGAGGAGGCCGGCACCGGCTCCCGCGACACCGAGGTGCCCACCCCCGACGCCGACCCCGCGCTGCTCGCGGCCCTCGCCGACGGCGACGCCGTCGCGCTGGCCGTCGCGCTGGCCAACGACCTCCAGCCGGCCGCCCTGTCGCTGCGCCCCGCGCTCGCCGACACCCTCCGGGCCGGCACCGCCGCCGGTGCGCTCGGCGCGCTGGTCTCCGGCTCCGGCCCGACCTGCGCCTTCCTGGCCAAGGACGCCGACGCCGCCGAGGCCGTCGCCGCCGCGCTGCGCGCCTCCGGCAGCTGCCGGACCGCGCACGCCACCCACGGGCCGGTGCCCGGCGCGGCCGTGGTCGCGGGGGTCTAGCGGACGGCCTGGCGGGCGGCCGGGCTCCCGGCCGAGCGCGCGGGTACCCGGGGCGGGCCCACTAGGCTGGGAGGCTCCGGACTCTGCCCGAGCCGGACCGTCGAACCCAGGAGCGCAGCACACGTGGCCGTCAACCTCGCCACCATCGAGTCCGTCACGAAGGTCTACGGCACCCGGGCCCTTCTGGACGGGGTCAGCCTCGGCGTCAGCGAGGGCGACCGGATCGGCGTCGTCGGACGCAACGGCGACGGCAAGACCACCCTGATCCGGATGCTCGCCAAGCTGGAGGAGCCCGACAGCGGCCGGATCACCTGGTCCGGCGGCCTCCAGCTGGCCGTCCTCACCCAGCACGACTCGCTGGACCCGACCGCCACCATCCGGCACGAGGTCATCGCCGACCGCGCCGACCACGAGTGGCTCGGCGACGCCCGCATCCGCGACATCGTCGAGGGCCTCTTCGGCGGCCTCGACCTGCCCGGGTTCCCCGACGGCCTGGACACCGTGATCGGCCCGCTCTCCGGCGGTGAGCGCCGCCGGATCGCCCTCGCCAAGCTGCTGCTCAGCTCGCCGGACCTCATCGTCCTCGACGAGCCCACCAACCACCTCGACGTCGAGGGCATCGCCTGGCTCGCCCGGCACCTCCAGTCCCGCCGCTCCGGACTGGTCTGCGTCACCCACGACCGCTGGTTCCTCGACCAGGTCTGCACCCGGATGTGGGACGTCCAGCACGGCTCCGTCCATGAGTACGAGGGCGGCTACTCCGACTACGTCTTCGCGCGCGCCGAGCGGTCCCGGATCGAGGCCGTCGAGGAGCAGAAGCGCCAGAACCTCGCCCGCAAGGAGCTCGCCTGGCTGCGCCGCGGCGCCCCGGCCCGCACCTCCAAGCCCCGCTACCGGATCGAGGCCGCCAACGCGCTGATCGCCGACGTCCCCGACCCGCGCGACAAGAGCGAGCTGATGAAGTTCGCCAACGCGCGCCTCGGCCGGACGGTCTTCGACCTGGAGGGCGTGACGGTCAAGGCCGGCCCCAAGCTGCTGCTGGAGAACCTCACCTGGCAGCTCGGCCCCGGCGACCGGATCGGCCTGCTCGGCGTCAACGGCGCCGGCAAGACCTCGCTGCTGCGCGCGATGCGCGACGCGTACGCCTCGGAGGGCGACGTCCAGCCCACGTCCGGGGTCATCAAGGTCGGCAAGACGGTGCGCCTCGCGTACCTCTCCCAGGAGGTCGCCGAGCTGGACCCGGCCACCCGGGTGCTGCAGGCCGTCGAGCAGGTCCGCTCGCGGGTCGACCTCGGCAAGGGCCGGGAGATGAGCGCCGGCCAGCTCTGCGAGCAGTTCGGCTTCGGCAAGGACAAGCAGTGGACGCCGGTCGGAGACCTGTCCGGCGGTGAGCGGCGCCGGCTCCAGCTGCTCCGGCTGCTGATGGACGAGCCCAATGTGCTGTTCCTCGACGAGCCCACCAACGACCTCGACATCGAGACGCTCAACCAGCTGGAGGACCTGCTCGACGGCTGGCCCGGCTCGATGGTCGTCATCAGCCACGACCGCTTCTTCATCGAGCGGACCACCGACGTGACCTACGCGCTGCTCGGCGACCGGCGGATGCGGATGCTGCCGAACGGCGTCGACGAGTACCTGGAGCGGCGGACCGCGATGGCCGCCGCCGCGGCCGCCGCGGCTTCGGCCGCCGCCGCCGTTCCCGGTGCGGCGCCGACGGCCGGCGGGGAGGCCGGGGCGCCCGCGCTGTCGGGCGGGGACCTGCGGGCGGCCAAGAAGGAGATGCAGAAGCTGGAGCGGCAGATCGCCAAGCTGGACGAGCAGGAGTCCAAGCTGCACACCCAGCTCGCCGAGCACGCCGCCGACTTCTCCAAGGTCGCCGAGCTGGACGGCCGGCTGCGGGCGGTCCGGGACGAGAAGGAGGAGCTGGAGATGAGCTGGCTGGAGCTCGCCGAGCAGGTCTGAGCCGCGCGGCCCCGGCCTCAGCGGCTCCCGCCGCGGGTGCCGGCGAGGAGCGTGTCCAGCTCGTCCGCCGCACGGCCCAGCGCGCTGCGCGCCGGGTCGTGCGGACGGGTCGGCCGCGCCGCCGCCCGGGTCGGCGGACGGTGCGCGCGGGCCGCGGCCGTCAGCTCGTCCAGCGCCCGGCCGACCCGCTCCACCTCCACCGGATCGGGCACCCGTCCGCCGTAGCGGCGCTGCGCCGCGAACGCCGCCACCGCACCGCTCAAGCGTTCCAGGGCGGCGGTCGCCGGCAGCCACTCGGCGGCCGTCCGGCCGGCCGGGGGCGGCTCGGCCAGCCCCCGCTCCACCTCGGCGCGGGCGTCGGCCAGCGCGCGGTAGGCGGTGCGGCGCAGCCACACCTCGGCGCGCGGCTCGGGGGCGGGGAGGGGATCGCCGGACGAGCCGTCGGCGGGTGGGGTGTCGGTTGGTGAGGTGTCGACGGGTGGGGCGTCCTGCCGTGCGACCGAGCCAAGGTAGGCCTTGAGCGCCGTCGTCGCGGTCACCAGGCGCGGCTCGATCCGGTGCCGCGGCCGCTCGGGCCAGAGCAGGTAGCCGAACAGCAGCACGATCGCGCTGGCCAGCGCGGTGTCCAGCACCCGGGGCCAGAACTCGGCCGCCCCGTCCTGCCCGCCCAGTTGCAGCAGGACCAGCGACATCGGCGTCATGACCACGGTGTTCAGCCCGTAGTGCGCCGCCGTCGCGTAGGGCAGCAGCGCCACACAGAGCGCGGCGATCGCCACCAGCGCCCAGGGCCCGCCGGCCGGGGCCAGCACCGCCGCCGTCACGGCCACCCCCAGCACCGTCCCGACCGACCGGCTCACCGCGCGCAGGAACACCGAACCGAGGTCCGGCTTCAGCACGAAGGCGATCGTCATCGGCACCCAGTAGCTCCTGCTCAGCGGCAGCGCGGCCGTCACCGCCGCGCCGACCGCGATGCACAGCGCGAGCCGCGCCCCGTACCGGGCCGCGCCGGGCGAGACCAGCCGGACCCGCAGCCGCCACGGGTCCGGCGGCGGGACCGGCGCCGTGCCGAGTGCCGCCTCCCGGCCGGCGACCGTCCCGGCGGCCGCGCGGAGCGCCGCGTCCAGGGCCCGCCGGGACGGCGTGTCCGGCGCCCAGTCGGGCACCGCGACCTCGCCGCCGCCGCGCTCCACCGCCCGGGCGAGCCGGCCCGGGACGGCGGCGACCTCGGGCGGCACCGGCCGCCAGGCCCAGAGCAGGCCGGTGGCGGCCTCGGTCGCGGCCAGCGCCGCCCGGTACATCGCATGGCCGCGGTGGGGGTGACGGGGAGGCGGGAGCACGTCCTGGAGCTGGTTCAGACGGGCGGTCAGCACCTGGCGGGAGGCCGCGCCCCGCGGCGTCCCCAGATCGGCGAGCATCCGGCCGAGCGCGTCGTACGCGGCGGCGAGCGCCCGGGCGACGGGGTCGGCCGCGGGCGCCCGGCCTCCACGGGGCGGGAAGCGGCGGGTCGGCAGCGGGAGCAGGCCGAGGAGCAGGACCAGCGCGGCGCCCGCCGGCATCATCGGCGCGGCCGCCCACCAGGGGTGCGGCAGCGGCATGCCGCTGCCGAGCGCGGCGGAGACGAGCAGCAGCAGGCCCGCCGCCGAACCGCGCGGCCCCGTCGCGCTCAACGCCCCGGAGACGAAGGCCGTCACGGTGAGCGCCGCCCCCAGGGCGAGCGCGTCGGCGTGGAGGTGCTGGAGGGTGGTGCCCACCAGCATCCCCAGTGCGGAGGCGGACACCGCGGTGGCGATCCGCCGGGCCCGCAGCCCCACCGGCTCGACCCGGTCGTTCATGGTGGCGTGCATCGCGCCGAGCCCGGCGAACACCCCCAGGTCCACCCGGTGCGCCAGCACTCCGGCGGCCAGTGCCACCGCCATGCCGAGGGCGGCCCGCACCATCGGCGCGACCGGCGGCGCCGGCCGGGTCGGGCGGACGGCGCGGGCCCACCAGGGGGCGTCGGCGGCAGCGGGGGCGTCCGCCGAGGGGGCGTCGGCGGCGGGGGTGCGGCTCACGTGGGCATCCGATCCGCGGCGGGCCGTCGGGCTCCGGGGCGGTCCGGGGACCGGGCGGGGCGGGGGCGGCCAGGGTCGCTGCTGTGCGACGTTGCGCGGCAGATGAGGTCGTGTCCGGGACGAACCGGACCCGGCCAGTCTAACGGCGGCCCTCGGCGCACACGTGTCGAGTTCGTACCGATCGCGTACAAGCGGGCCTTGGGCCCTGCCGGTTCGTCGGAGGCGGTGGCTACGATGAACGAGGCGCCGTCCGTCCTGAGGGATGGACGGTTTCGTCGGTCAGGGCGGGACGGGGCCCACACCCCGCGTCCGTCCGGCCGCTTCGAACATGCGGTAGGACCGAGTAGTTGACGGTGTGTCGCGGTACGGCGACCTGCGGGGGCGCGCCGCGTACGGGGGAGAGGTGGATTGCTGTGCCAGGCGAGGCTGGACCGGGCGGAGCGGGCTGGGCCGACGGCCCCAACGGCGAGGTGCGGCCGTGGACGCTCGACAACAGTTGGTTCGGTCGTGCGGTCGGACAGGTCCAGGTCGACGTCAGCGCCACCGCCCTGGTGGCGGCGTTCGGCTCCAAGGACGTCAAGATCGAGCTCGACACGCTGACCGCGTTCAAGAAGAAGGTCGACGCGCTCCTGGCCTCGCTGGAGGGCTCGGAGGCGGCGCAGCACAAGATCAAGGAGCAGAAGCTGATCGCCGGCAACCTCGGCACCGGCTTCCACGAGTCCACGGATCTGATGGCCGCGTACGACCGGACCCATGCGGCGATCGCGCAGCTCTCGAAGGCGTTCGCGGAGCAGATCGACAAGATGAGCCAGGCGGTCGCGCAGACGGCGGGCAGCTACGGCGGCAACGAGGAGCACCAGGCGGCGGCGGTCACGGCGGTCGCGAAGAACGCGGACGCCTACACGTCGGCCGCCGGGTCCAGCGGGCCGGCGCCCAAGCAGGGCGGTGGCGGGGGGTTCGCGTGACGGTCCGGCGAGCGGGTTTCGGCTATACGGGGAGTAATTGATGGCAGGTGGGACGAACTTCGAGGGGATCCAGCACGTCCAGCTCAAGTCGATGGTGTCCGGCAGTGATCCGTCGAAGGTGACCAGCCGCGGCAACCAGTTGAAGGACGCCGGGCGGGTACTGGACGACCTCAGCCGGGCGCTGGCCGCCCACGTCGGCCAGATCCAGTGGGAGGGGCCGGCCGCCGAGAACTTCAAGACCTGGGCCGGCAACCTGAACAAGTCGGCGGCCATGATCAGCGAGTACTCCAAGGGCGCCGGGGACGCGATGGTCCAGGCCGGCGAGGCTCTGGGCGGCGCCAAGACCGGTGTGCCGGAGGTGCCGACCACGGACATCGACACGGTGAAGCGGCACGCCGCGCAGCCGTGCCTGAAGCCCTCGCCGCTGAGCATCGCCGGCTTCGGCAACCCGACGGCGACGACCGACGCGATCATGAAGAAGGAGGACCCGACCTGGGTCTCCTACGCGGAGGCCGCGGCGGCGCAGAAGCGGGTGGACACCGCGCACCAGGAAGCCATCCACCAGATGGAGAAGCTGGGGCAGGCGTACGAGGCGGCGACCTCCAAGCTGAACGGGCTGAAGCTGCCCGAGCTGCCGGGGGCGGGCGGGGGCAAGGACGGCGTCAGCGGCAGCGAGGACGTCTGGGTCGGCGGCGGTGGTTCCGCCGGGTCCGGTGGCTCCGGGCGCACCCCGGGTGCGGGGACCGGCCGCAGCGGCGGTGGCTACGTGCCGACCGGCGGTGGCGAGTACGGCGGTGGCGGCGGTTCCGTGACGCCGCGTCCGCCGGTATCGGTGCCGGACGGGCCGCGGACTCCGGGGCACGACACACCGATCCCGCCGCGCGGCGGTGGTTCGGTGCCGCTGCCGGGCGACCCGAACACGCCCGGCGCGGCGATACCGCCGGGCTCCTTCCCCGGGGACCGTCCGAGCACCGGGCTGGACAGCCTGCCGACGGTGCCGACGCTGCCCGGGCAGACCGGCCCGGTGGGGCCGGGCGGTGGGGGCCCGGTGTCGCCGTACCCCCAGGGCGGCGGTTCCGGGTACCCGGGGATTCCGGGCGGGGGGACCGGCCCCTTCCCCGGGGGCGGGCCGATTCCGATGGGCGGCACCGGTCCGTTCACCGGTGGGGCCGTGCCGTTGAAGGGCGGCGGGGGCTCCGTGCCTCCGAACCGGACCGGCCCCTTCGGCGGCGGGAACCCGTCGGCGAAGAGCGGTGGTCCGGGGCCGACCGGCGGCGGGACCGTCTTCGGGGCGCGTGAGGCGGCCCAGGGGCGGTCCGGAACGGCCGGTGGCGGCTTCGGCGGTCTGGGCGGCGGCATGCACCCGGGCGGTGGCGGGGGCCACGGTGGTGGCGCGGTCGGAGGCTCACGCGGTCGGGGCTACAGCTCGACCGTCGGCGGTGTGGTCGGCGGGGCGCAGGGGCCGTCGGCCGGCGGGGAGTTCACCCCGGGCGGCAGCGGCCTGCGCAACCGGGCGGCCGCGGCCGGGGCTGCGGCCGTCGAGGGCGCGGCGCGGCCGGGCCAGAACGGCATGATGGGTCCGGGCATGACGGGCGGCGCGGGGGAGCGGCGCGAGCGTGAGCGCCGTCGGCGGGCCGACTACCTGCACGAGGACGAGGAGACCTGGGCCAGCGGTACTCCGAGGAGCAATCCGGGCGTGATTGAGTAGTCCGGAACGACTGCCCGGCCACGGGGCCCACACCCGGTGGCCGGGCAGTGCTGCGCGGGGTGCTGCCCGTGCGCGATGGGGAAAGTGACGAGGGAGCAGTGATGCGGCGGACGAACGTACGGGGGCGCGGGCGGGGGTTCGCCGCCGTGGTGCTGGCTGCGGGAGTGGTCGTCGTTGCCGGGGCGGCACCGGCCGCAGCGGAGTCGATCCGCGAGAACCAGTGGCACCTCGATGCGATGAAGGCATCGGAGGTGTGGAAGATCAGCCAGGGACAGGGTGTCACGGTCGCGGTGATCGACAGCGGCTTCAAGCTCGATCATCCCGACCTCGCGGGGCAGTTGCTGCCGGGTAAGGACTTCAGTGGCCTGCCGGGCGGGGTCGGGACCTTCACCGAGAGCCACGGCACAGAGATGGCGTCGGTGATCGTCGGCTCCGGCAAGGGGATGGGAGGGGGCGGTGCCTACGGTTTGGCGCCCGGGGCCAAGGTGCTGCCGATCAAGATCCGGAACAACGACAACTCCGCGGGTGTGACCGGATCGGATTTCCTGAAGCAGATCGGCCAGGGCATTGTCTACGCCGCCGACCAGGGGGCGAAGGTCATCAACATCTCCCAGGCGAGGTCGGCCGCTTCGGTGACGGCGGAGGACGTGGCCGAACTGAAGGCGGCTGTCGATCACGCGGCCGCCAAGGGCTCGTTGATCGTGGCGGGTGTCGGGAACTCGGCGCAGAGCGGCAACCCGGTCGAGTACCCGGCGGCGTCGCCCGGGGTCATCGGAGTCGGTGCCGTCGGGCGTGACGGGATGGTCACCGCAGAGTCGGAGCAGGGGCCGCAGGTGGACCTCGCCGCGCCGGGGATCGACATCTACAACGCCTGCACCGGGCCGTCCGGCTACTGCAAGGGGCACGGTACGTCGAACTCGACGGCGATCGTCTCCGCATCGGCCGCACTGCTGTGGTCCGTTCACCCGGATTGGAGCGCCAACCAGATTGCCAGGGTGCTGATCAACACCGCCGGAAAGCCGACGGACGGCTCCACTCGGAATGACATCGTCGGGTACGGCATCGTCCGGCCGAGGGTGGCGCTGACGGAGCCGGGGGATCCGGGACCGGCGGACGTGTACCCGATCCAGGAGCAGCCGGCCGCGCCGTCGGCCTCCGCCGCTCCTCCGGCGACGACGCCGTCGGTCTCCGCGTCCGCCGCTCCGGTGCCCGAGCAGGCGGCCACGCCGGTGCCGCAGCAGGCGCCGGCCGGTGAGAAGGCCTCCGGGTCGGGGAGCGTCCTGCCCGTCGTGGTGGGGGTGGTCGCGGGGCTGGCCGTGATCGTCGCGGTGGTCGTGGTGCTGGCGCGGCGGCGGGGGGCGGCGGGTGCCGTGCCGCCTCCGCCGCCGGGTGGCAACCCCTACGCCGAGTAGCCTGACCCCCCGGCGGCGCCGGGGGGCGTGGGCGGCGGGGTGGGGCGCGGGTGTCACTCGGGTGGGCGCTGTCGGGGGTGTGGCGGGGTCGCCAGGGTTGGGGGCATGGGTGCGACGGGGCAGATGCGGCGGGCCGCTGCGGCGGCGTTGATCGGTACGGCGATCGAGTTCTACGACTTCTTCATCTACGGGACGGCGGCGGCGCTCGTCTTCGGTGACGTGTTCTTTCCCGAACTGGGCACGGTGGGCGCGCTGTTGGCGGCGTTCTCGGTGTACGCGGTGGCGTTCCTGGCACGGCCGCTGGGGGCGGTGCTGTTCGGTCACTTCGGGGACCGGCTGGGGCGCAAGACGACGCTGGTGGTGTCGCTGCTGCTGATGGGGCTGTCGACGGCGGCGGTGGGGGTGCTGCCGGGGTTCGCGGCGTGGGGGTGGTGGGCGCCGGTGGCGCTGGTGGTGCTGCGGGTGTGCCAGGGGGTGGGGCTGGGTGGGGAGTGGGGCGGTGCGGCGCTGCTGGTGGCGGAGAACGCGCCGGCGGGACAGCGGGGGCGGTACGGGGCGTATCTGCAGCTGGGGCCGACGACCGGGTTCGTACTGGCCAACGGGGTCTTCCTGGCACTGCAACTCCGGCTGGACGACGAGGCGTTCCGGTCCTGGGGCTGGCGGGTGCCGTTCCTGGCGTCGCTGGCGCTGGTGGCGGTGGGGCTGTTCGTGCGGCTGCGGTTGGAGGAGACGCCGCTGTTCCGGGGCGAGGCGCGGACCGGGGCCGAGCGGGCGCCGGTGGTGGAGGTGCTGCGCGGGCACTGGCGGACGGTGCTGGTGGGCTGCGGGGCGATCACGGTGGGGTACGCGCTGTTCTATCTGACCACCACCTACGCGCTGGCGTACGCGACGACGGGGCTCGGGGTGCCGAGCACGGTGGTGCTGTCGATGCTGCTGGCCGGTGCGGCGGGCAAGGCGGTGACGGTGTGGCTGAGCGCGCGGCGCAGTGACGCGTGGGGGCGGCGGCGGACGCTGCAGGGGGCGACGGGGCTGGCGGCGGCGTGGGGGCTGGTGCTGTTCCCGCTGCTGGAGACGGAGCGGCGCGGGCTGATGTTCGTGGCGCTGGCGGGCGCGATGGTGGTGCTGGGGTGCCTGCTGGGGCCGTTGGCGGCCTTCCTGCCGGAGCTGTTCCCGACCCGGGTGCGCTACACGGGGGCGGCGCTGACGTACAACCTGGGCGGGGTGGTGGGCGGGGCGACGACCCCGCTGATCGCGACCAGGCTGACCGAGGCGTACGGGACGGCGGAGCCGGTCGGCTGGTACCTGGCGGTGTGGGGAGTGGTGGCGCTGGTCTGCCTGCGACTGCTGCCGGAGACCAGCGGAACGGACCTCGCGACGGCGGGCGTGCCGCGCGGCCGGAGGGCCGGGACCGATTTCCCAATCGGCCCCCCGGCCGTGTAATGTCTTCCTTGTTCGAGCGAGCGGGCTGAGCGGAATGCGAAGCCGGGGAGCGAGAACAGGGAACAGGCCCCTATAGCTCAGTCGGTAGAGCGTCTCCATGGTAAGGAGAAGGTCTGCGGTTCGATTCCGCATGGGGGCTCGGTCAGGACCCTCGCCTTCGGGCGGGGGTCCTTTTCGTTGTGCCCGCATGATCGGGTGGTGAGACGGTCCGATGAGACGGTCTGGCAGGTCGGGTACGGAATGCGCTCTGATGGTGCGTCATCGGCCGCCTTCCTCAGCCGGGCGGGGCTGCGGGCGGGACGCCGACCTGGAGGGGTCTCATGGGTGTTCGCCTCGTCGTGGTGGACGACCACCGGTTGTTGGCGGAGGCGCTGGCCACCGCGCTCCAGCTGCGCGGTCACCGGGTGCTCGCGGTGGGGTCGCCGGCGTCGTCGGCGGCCGATCTGGTGGCGGGCCGGCGGCCGGAGGTGTGTCTGCTGGGGGTGGCCGCGCCGGGTGAGCCGGGGGCGTTCGACGGGCTGCGGCGGATCCGCCGGGAGCGGCCCGAGGTGGCCGTGATCGTGCTCGGGCCGGTCGGCGAACTGCGCGGAGTGGCGGGGGCGTTCGCCTCGGGTGCGGCCGGGTACGTGCCGAGCGACGAGCGGATCGAGGTGGTCGAGCGGGCGATCGCGCGGGCCCGGGCGGGTGAGGCGGCGGTCGCGGTGGAGGTGCTGCGGGGCGCGTTCGACCAGCTGCTGAGGCCGGCGGCCGAGCCGGACGACGAGGCGCTGCGACTGCTGCGGCTGCTGACCCGGCGGGAGGTCCAGGTGCTGGCGCGGATCGCGGACGGCGAGGACACCGCGGCGATCGCGGCGGGGATGCGGATCGCGGCGAGCACGGCCCGCACGCACGTCCAGCGGGTGCTGATGAAGCTCGGTGCGCGGACCCGGCTGGAGGCGGCGGCGGTGGCGGCGCGCACCGGTCTGCTGGAGCGGATGGCACGCGGCTGACGGGCGGGCGGCGGGCGGGGGACGGGCGGCCGACGGGCAGGTGGACGGTGCCGGGAGCGGCCCGCGGGGTGGTGCGGAGCACTCCCGGCGGCCAGGGAGAATAGGCCGCAGTCGTACGTACGTCCCCGATGGTCCGCCGACGGCGGCCCATCGCCCGCTGGAGGTCGCATCATGAGTAAGTACCTGGTCACGGGTGGCGCCGGCTATGTCGGCAGTGTGGTCGCCGCCCACCTGCTGGAGGCGGGACACCAGGTGACCGTCCTGGACGACCTCTCGACCGGCTTCCGCGAGGGCGTGCCGGCCGGTGCCGAGTTCGTCGAGGGCCGGATCCAGGCGGCCGGCGAGGTCCTGGACGCCTCCTTCGACGGGGTGCTGCACTTCGCCGCCTCCTCGCAGGTCGGCGAGTCCGTCGCGGACCCGGAGAAGTACTGGCGCAACAACGTGGCCGGCTCGCTGGAGCTGATCAGCGCGATGCGCGCGGCGGGCGTGCGCAAGCTGGTGTTCTCGTCGACCGCCGCCACCTACGGCGAGCCGGAGTCCGTGCCGATCGCCGAGACGGCCCGCACCGCGCCGACCAACACCTACGGCGCCACCAAGCTGGCCGTGGACCACCTGATCACCAGCGAGGCCGTCGCCCACGGCCTGGCCGCGGTCTCGCTGCGCTACTTCAACGTGGCCGGCGCGTACGGCGCGTACGGCGAGCGGCACGACCCCGAGTCGCACCTGATCCCGCTGGTGTTCCAGGCAGCCCTCGGCCGGCGCGAGCACATCGCGGTCTACGGCGACGACTACCCGACCCCGGACGGCACCTGCATCCGCGACTACATCCATGTCGCGGACCTGGCCGACGCGCATCTGCTGGCGCTGGACGCCGCCAAGCCGGGCGAGCACCTGATCTGCAACCTGGGCAACGGCAGCGGCTTCTCGGTCCACGAGGTGATCGAGTCGGTCAAGCGCGTGACCGGCCGGGAGATCCCGGTGGTGGTCTCCGGCCGCCGCGCCGGCGACCCGGCAGTGCTGGTGGCCTCCGCCGAGCGCGCCCGCCAGGAGCTGGGCTGGACCCCGCGTCGTCCGAACCTGGACGACATCGTCGCCGACGCCTGGAAGTTCACCCTGGAGAAGCACGGCGAGTAGGCCCCTGCGGCACCCGCCGAGCGCCGCCCCCGTCCGGACGGGGGCGGCGCTCCGGCGTTTCCGCGGCGCTCCGGCGTTTCCGCGGCCGCCGGGAGGGCCGCGGCGAGGTATCAAGTCACGCCAATTTCGCACCTCCTGACGAAACTTCACCAAACCCCCACCGAGCCAGCGCCCACCCCGTACGCTGATTCCGGTACCGGTGGGGGCCGGTACCCAGGCGCTTCCGGGTATCCGGGAGGCGGTCGGCGCAGGAGCGCCCGGACGGCGGCGGCGGGACGTGAAGCGCCGTCCCGGACGCGGTCCGGAGCTGGGCAGGGGGGAAGTGACGATGGGGCGGATCCGCGTCCTGGTGGTCGACGACCACCGGATCTTCGCCGAGGCGCTGGCCGCGGCGCTCGCCGCCGAGCCCGACGTCGAGGTCGGCGCGGCGGGCAGCGCGGCCGCCGCGGACCGCGCGCTGGAGCGCGCCGCCACCGAGGGGCGGGCGTTCGACGTCGTCCTGGTGGACGCCGATCTCGGGGTGGCCGAGGGCGGGGCCGCGGCCGCGCGCAAGCCCCGCCAGCCGGGCGCCGAGCCGTCGGACGCGCTGCGCCGCCGCCCGTCGCCGAGCGTGCCGTCGCCCCGCCGTCCGCCCGCGGTCCCGGCCGCCGGCACCGCGGGCTCCCCCGGCGGGGCGGTCCGCTACCCGGCCGCCGCGCGCCAGTCCGGCCCGTACCCGGCGGAGCCGCACCCGGCGACGGTGACCCCGTCCGCCGCCCCGGCGCCCCCGGCGGCCGTGCCGTCCGCCGCCCCGGTTCCCGACGGCATCACCCTGCTGGCCCGGATCCGCCGCCACCACCCCGGCCTGCGGGCGATCGTCCTGGCCACCGCCGACGATCCGCAGCGGGCCGCCCGCGCCCTGCACGCCGGCGCCACCGGCTGGGTGGCCAAGGAGAGTTCGCTGGCCCGCCTGCTGGCGGTGATCCGGGGCGTGCTGCGGGACGAGACCCATCTGCCGCCCGCCCTGCTCACCGGGGTGATCCGCGAGCTCACCACGGCCCGCCGGGACCGCACCGAGAGCGAGCGCCTGGTCGACACGCTCACCCCGCGGGAGAAGCAGATCCTGCGCTGCATGGTCGCGGGCCTCGGCCGGCAGGCCGTCGCCGAGCGGCTCTACCTCTCCCCGCACACCGTTCGTACGCACATGCAGAACGTCCTCGGCAAGCTCGGGGTGCACTCCACCCTGGCCGCCGTCGCGGTGGCCCGCCGGGCCGGCGTCAGCCCGTCCGAACTCGCGGCTCCCACCGCCCCGCCGTCCGTCGCCACGTCCACCTCTCCCGGCGCCGGCTGATCCGCCCGTCCGTCACACCCAGGTACCGGCCCGGGGCCGTCCCCGGTCGGCTCAGGTCCGTCAGGTCAGGGAACTCCGGAGGACAGATGTCGCCGCACAGCACTTCCGCACGCCCGCACACGGCCCCGCAGGGCGCGAACGAGGGCGCGAACGACGCCGTGAGCGCCCCGGGCGCGCGGTCGGACGCACCGTCCGGCCCGTCCGATCCGGCCTCCGGCAGCCCCGCGGCGCCGCCGACGGGCCTGCGCACCCTGGTGGTCGGCGCCGGGGCGGCCGGCACCGCGCTGGTGCGCGACCTCGGCCGGGCCCCGGAGTTCGGCCTCGCCCCGATCGGCCTGCTCGACGACGACCCGGCCAAGGCCGGCCAGGCGGTGGACGCCGTCCCCGTGCTCGGCACGCTGGCCGAGCTGACCGCGCTGGCGGTCGAGCACCGCGCCCAGGTCGTCGCGCTGGCCATCCCCGGGCTCGCCCCGCAGCGGGTCCGCGCGCTGGCCACCGCCGCCGCCGCGGCCGGCGCCGCCGTCCGCTACCTGCCGTCCTTCCTCGCCGCGCTGCGCCGCGAGGTGGTCGGCTCCGACATGCGCAGCCTGGACGTCAACCGGCTGATCGGCCGGCACGAGGTGCACGTGGTCTCCGCCGACGTCCGGGACGTGATCGAGGGCCGGCGGGTGCTGGTGACCGGCGCCGGCGGCTCGATCGGCAGCGAACTCTGCCGCCAGGTGCACGCGTTCAACCCCAGCGCGCTCTACATGCTCGACCACGACGAGTCCAATCTGCACCGGCTGCAGCTGGAGATCTGGGGCGAGGCGCTGCTCACCGACGAGTCGTTGGTGATCGCCGACATCCGGGACCGGCCGCGGATCCAGCAGATCTTCCGCGACCTCAAGCCCGAGGTGGTCTTCCACGCCGCCGCCCACAAGCACCTGCCGCTGCTGGAGCGCCACCCCAGCGAGGCGGTGAAGTCCAATGTGCTGGGCACCGACCACCTGGTGGAGGCGGCGCTGGCCACCGGCGTCGAGCGGTTCGTGCTGATCTCCACCGACAAGGCGGCCGACCCGACCTCGGTGCTCGGCGCGAGCAAGCGGCTGGCCGAGCTGATCGTCCAGGCGAACGCCCGGGACGCCCGCAACCTGGGCACCGGGGTGTTCTCGGCGGTGCGGTTCGGCAACGTGCTGGGCTCGCGCGGCTCGCTGCTCTCGGTGCTGGCCGAGCAGCTGCGCAGCGGCGGCCCGGTGACGATCACCCACCCCGACGTCACCCGGTTCTTCATGACCATCGAGGAGGCCGTCGGCCTGGTGCTGGAGTCCGGCCGGATGGCGCGCGGCGGCGAGGTGTTCGTGCTGGATATGGGCGAGCCGGTGCGGATCGTCGACCTGGTGCACAACTTCGCCGAGCAGGTGCAGCTGGCCAGGGACGAGGTGGAGATCCGCTACACCGGGCTGCGGGCCGGGGAGAAGCTCAACGAGGCGCTGTTCTCGGAGGGCGAGGAGCGGCTGTCGACCGAGCACGCGCGGATCTACGCCACCGTCGCGGACTCCGCGGCCGGGCCGGAGGACCTGGCCGGCGGGCTGACCGGGCTGTACGGGGCGGCGGCGGTGAACAGCGACGACGAGGTGCGCCGTCGGCTGGCCGAACTGCTGCCGGGCTACCGGACGCCGGAGCCCGTGCCCGCGCCGGTGCCGGCGCTGAGCACGCCGTACCCGGACGGGTTCTGAGGGCGGGGCCCGGTGCCGCGGCCGCGGCTACGGGATGTTGTCGAAGGGCGCGACCAGCTGCCGCAGCAGGCCGGCGAGCTCGCCCTGCTGGGCCGAGGTCAGCTGGGCGAGCAGCTCGCGCTCGTGCGCGAGCAGCCCGGCGAGCGCCTGGTCGGCGCGGTCGCGCCCGTCGTCGGTGAGCCGGACGAGGACGCCGCGCCGGTCGTCCGGGTCGGGCAGCCGCTTGACCAGGCCCTTGCCGGTGAGGCGGTCGATCCGGTTGGTCATGGTGCCGGAGGTGACCAGGGTCTGGGTGAGCAACTGGCCGGGGGAGAGCTGGTACGGGGAGCCGGCCCGCCGCAGCGCGGTCAGCACGTCGAACTCCCAGGGCTCCAGCCCGTGCTCGGCGAAGGCGGTCCGGCGGGCGCGGTCCAGGTGGCGGGCGAGCCGGCTGACCCGGCTGAGCACTTCGAGCGGCTCCACGTCGAGGTCGGGGCGCTCTCTGCGCCACGCTGCGACCAGCCGATCGACCTCGTCCTCCATGACGATCAGTGTATCGGTGGTTCTGTCGATGTGAAGTCTCTTGACATCGAGAAATCCAGTCCCGAAGCTGGCATGGATATCTTGATGTCGAGATACTTGCGAGGCCGATCATGACCGCCCCCGTCTGGGACCCCGCGCAGTACCTGCGCTTCGCCGACGAACGGACCCGCCCGCTGCGCGACCTGCTCGCCCGGGTCCCCGCCCTCCCGCACGAGCCGGCCCCGACCGTCCTCGACATCGGCTGCGGACCGGGCAACTCCACAGCCGTCCTGCGCGAGCGCTGGCCCGCCGGCCGGATCACGGGAATCGACAACTCCGCCGAGATGCTCGCCGCCGCCCGCGCCGAGGGCGAGCCCACCGCCGACTACCTGCTCGCCGACGCCGCCGACTACGACCCGGCCGGGGCGGCGCCGGACGCGATCGTCTCCAACGCGGCCCTGCAATGGGTCGGCTTCGGGGCGGGCGGCCGACCCCGGCAGGGACCCTCCTCGCCGAAGGCGGGCGAGGGGGGACGGACCGACGGGCACCTCGCGCTGCTGCCGCGCTGGGCGGCGGCGCTCAGGCCCGGCGGGGTGATCGCCTTCCAGGTGCCCGGCAACTTCGACGCGCCCAGCCACACCGCGCTCGCCGAGCTGCGCCGCGGCCCCCGCTGGCGGGCCGTCCTCGGCGACGGCGCCACCCGGTCCGGCGTCCACGAGCCCGGCGCCTATCTGGACGCGCTGGCCGGCGCGGGCTGCGCCGTCGACGTCTGGGAGACCACCTACAGCACCCTGCTCACCGGGCCGGACCCGGTGCTGGAGTGGGTCAAGGGCACCGCGCTGCGGCCGGTGCTCACCCGGCTCGGCGACGGCGCCGAGCGGGCCGCCTTCCTCGCCGAGTACGGGGCCCTGCTGCGGGAGGCCTACCCGGCCGGGCCGCACGGCACCGTCTTCCCGTTCCGCCGGATCTTCGCCGTCGGCGTGAAGTCGGCGTGAGCCCGGCGTGAGCCCGGCGTGAGGCCTGGGCGGGCCCGGGGCGGGGCCGGTGCGAAGCGGTCCCGGGGCGGCACCGCCCCGGGACCGTCAGGCCTTGCGCTCGCCGACCAGCTTGGGGTGCCGCTCCATGCCCTCCAGGCCGTGCCAGGCCAGGTTCACCAGGTGGGCGGCCACCTCGGCCTTCTCCGGCTTGCGAACCTCCAGCCACCACTGGCCGGTCAGCGCGACCATCCCCACCAGCATCTGCGAGTACATCGGGGCGAGCCGCGCGTCGAAGCCGCGCGCCTTGAACTCCAGGCCCAGGATGTCCTCCACCTGGGTCGCGATGTCGCTGATCAGCGAGGCGAAGGTGCCGGTGGACTGGGCCACCGGGGAGTCCCGGACCAGGATCCGGAAGCCGTCCGTCGAGGTGTCGATGTAGTCCATCAGCGCGAACGCCGCCTGCTCCAGCAGCTCGCGC
The DNA here is from genome assembly GCF_042799475.1 of Kitasatospora sp. NPDC057692. Taxonomy (NCBI): domain Bacteria; kingdom Bacillati; phylum Actinomycetota; class Actinomycetes; order Kitasatosporales; family Streptomycetaceae; genus Kitasatospora; species Kitasatospora sp. NPDC057692. The sequence goes on from NZ_JBHVIV010000051.1 coordinate 57,729, forward strand.
GAGTGCCCCCCGGTCAGCGCCCCCGTGACCATGTCGAGCAGCAGCTGCATCTCGCGGTCGACGACCACCGCGTACAGCCCCTCCTTGCCGCCGAAGTGCTCGTACACCACCGGCTTGGACACCCCGGCCCGCTCGGCGATCTCCTCCACCGAGGTGCCGTCGTAGCCGCGTTCGGCGAACACCGTGCGGCCGATCTCCAGCAGCTGCTCCCGGCGCTGCTTGCCGGTCATCCGCACCCGGCCGCCCCGCCGGCGCGGCGCCGGCGCAGCGCCGTCCGGCCCGGCGGTGGCACGCGGACGGGCCTGCGCCGGACCGGGCGCCGCGTCCGTCCGCGTGCTCTGGTGGCCGCCTGTGCTGTCTGCGCTGCTCCCGTTCACCCCTACATCATGCTGCAGGTGCGCCCTCATGCGGCGCGGCGGGCGGCGATCCGCTGCGCGTCCGGCCAGCGGACGTCCCGGACCCAGCCCGCCAGCTCGAACCAGCGGATCAGCCGGGCCGAGGAGTCGATCTGTCCGGGAAGGACGCCGTGCCGGGCCGAGGTGGGGTCGGCGTGGTGCAGGTTGTGCCAGGACTCGCCGCAGGAGAGCACGGCCAGCCACCAGACGTTGCCCGAGCGGTCCCGGGAGCGGAACGGCCGGCGGCCGACCGCGTGGCAGATCGAGTTGATCGACCAGGTGACGTGGTGCAGCAGTGCCACCCGGACCAGCGAGCCCCAGAAGAAGGCGGACAGCGCGCCCTGCCAGGAGAGCGTGACCAGCCCGCCGACCAGCGGCGGGAGCAGCATCGACAGCGCGGTCCAGAGCCAGAACAGCCGGGAGATCCGCCGCATGGCCGGGTCGCGGACGAGGTCCGGCGCGTACTTGAGCTGCGGGGTCTGCTCCTCGTCGAAGAGCCAGCCCATGTGCGCCCACCACAGGCCCTTGAGGAGGGCGGGGACGGTCTCGCCGTAGCGCCAGGGCGAGTGCGGGTCGCCGTCCTTGTCGCTGAACCGGTGGTGCTTGCGGTGGTCGGCGACCCAGCGCACCAGCGGGCCCTCGATCGCCAGCGAGCCGGCCACCGCGAGGACGAGCCGCAGCGGGCGGTTGGCCTTGAAGGCGCCGTGGGTGAAGTAGCGGTGGTAGCCGACGGTGATGCCGTGGCAGGTGAGGAAGTACATGGCGGTGGCGATCGCGAGGTCGGTCCAGCCGAGCCCCCACCCCCAGGCCACCGGGACGGCGGCGACCAGGGCGGCGAAGGGCACGGCGATGAACAGCGCGAGCGCGATCCGCTCGGCGGGGCCCTGCCGCTCGCCGCCGCGGGTGGCGGAGAGCAGCCTCGGCTCGTCCCCGGTGTCCGGCGTGACGGCGGCCGCGCCGGTTCCGTCGGGGGCGGAGGCGGTGGCGGTGGCGGCGGGGGTGGCGGCGGGGGTGGCGTCGGGGGCGATCGGGTCGGGGGAGTCGGATCCGGGGGCGGAGGAGTCGAGGGGGCGCGCGGATTCGGCGTGCGCCTCGCCGGCCTGGATGGTCATGGGCGTCCCTTGAGGGGAGAGGACGGAGGCTACGTTCGCGTAACCTACGGAATCGTAGGTTGCGGTTCGCCGCCGAGGGAATACGCGGCCGGGCGGCGCTTGAGTGAATTCACCCGACTGGATGGATGACGTCGCGCTCCCGGCGGGGGCCCCGGTGGGCGGGGGCGAGGAGGTAGATGTGACGGCCCATACCCCGTAGTCTTGGCGGAGCGCGTCCCCGGGAACGGGAGCGGATGCGCCGGTCCCGGATCGTCTAAGGGCAGGACAGCTGGTTTTGGTCCAGCTTATGGGGGTTCGAATCCTCCTCCGGGAGCCATCTTCGGGCCGGTCGGCCCGGGCCGGTTCGCGAGTGTTGCGCGGCGGTTCCCGGGGCCGGAGGAGCGGAATTGCTCCGCGCACTATCCTCGAAGCGGCCAGGGCGCTGACGTGCGGGTCCCGTCGCTGGCCGCTCTGCCCTCCCCGTGTAACCGAATGAGGAGCCTCCCCCCGTGAGTGCCAATTCGCCTGCCGCCGTTGTCGTCCTCGCCGCCGGTGGCGGGACCAGGATGAAGTCGAACAGCCTCCCCAAGGTGCTGCACGAGGTGTGCGGGCGGTCGCTGGTCGGCCACGCGGTGGCGGCGGCCGAGGAGTTGACGCCGGCCCAGTTGGTCGTGGTGATCGGGCACATGCGGGAGAAGGTGGCCGAGCACCTGGCGGCGCATCACCCGGGCGCCCGCGCCGTGGTCCAGGAGGAGCAGAACGGCACCGGGCACGCGGTACGCACCGCGCTGGAGGCGCTGGCGGCCGACGGGGTCGAGCTGGACGGCACCGTGATCGTCACCACCGGCGACGCCCCGCTGCTGACCGGCGCGACGCTGGCCGCGCTGGCCGGGGCGCACGCCGAGCAGGGCAACGGCGTGACCGTGCTGACCGCGGTGGTGCCGGACCCGTTCGGCTACGGGCGGATCCTGCGCGACGAGGCGGACGGCGCGGTCGCCGCGATCGTCGAGGAGAAGGACGCCTCGGACGCCCAGCGGGCGATCGGCGAGATCAACTCCGGCGTGTTCGCCTTCGACGCCAAGCTGCTGGTGGCCGCGCTGGCCGAGGTCACCACGGACAACGCGCAGGGCGAGGAGTACCTGACCGACACCCTGGAGATCCTGCGCCGGGCCGGGCACCGGGTGGGCGCCGTGGTCGCGGCCGACTACCGGGACATCCTCGGCATCAACGACCGGGTGCAGCTCGCGACCGCCCGCCGGCTGCTGAACGACCGGCTGCTGGAGCGGGCGATGCGGGCCGGTGTGACCGTGGTGGACCCGGCGACCACCTGGTTCGACGTCCAGGTCTCCTACGAGCCGGACGCGGTGGTGCTGCCGAACACCCAGCTGCAGGGCGCCACCCACCTCGGCGAGGGCTGCGAGGTCGGCCCGAACTCGACGCTCAAGGACACCCGGGTCGGCGCCGGGGCGCATGTGAGCAACACCACGGCGGACCGCGCCGAGGTCGGCGAGCTCGCCACCGCCGGCCCGTACGCGTACCTGCGGCCGGGCACCCGGCTGGCCCGCAAGGCCAAGGTCGGCGCCTACGTCGAGGTGAAGAACTCGGAGCTGGGCGAGGGCGCCAAGGTGCCGCACCTCTCCTACATCGGCGACGCCACGATCGGCGAGGGCAGCAACGTCGGCGCCGCCTCGGTGACCGTGAACTACGACGGGGTCAACAAGCACCGCACGGTGATCGGTGCGCACTGCCGTACCGGATCCGACAACATGTTCATCGCGCCGGTCACGGTGGGCGACGGCGCCTACACCGCGGCCGGTTCGGTGATCACCAACGACGTTCCGGCCGGCGCCCTCGGGGTCGGCCGGGCCCAGCAGCGGAACATCGCCGGCTGGGTCCAGCGCAAGCGCCCGGGGACCACGTCGGCGCAGGCCGCGGAGGCCGCGACGGAGCGTGCCGAAGAGGCCCCGGCGGAGGCCTGAGCGGGCGGGCGGAGGTCCGGTGGACGGTCCCGGGGCGGACGGTTCGCGCGCGGGCGCGTAACCTTGGGGTCATACGTGCGCCATTGGGCCTACCGCCCGTGTCCAGGCGTATCGACAATTCCCCCGACCTCTCCCGCCGACAGGCCCCCGCCTGCCCGCGGTGCGGACGGGTTCAGCGTCAGCAACGCGAGGAGACGGTGGCAGTGAGCGGGATCACGACGTCGGGCGAGAAGAAGCTGAAGCTCTTCTCCGGCCGTGCCCACCCGGAGCTGGCGAGGGAGGTGGCCGAGTCGCTCGGGACCGAGCTGGTCCCGACGAAGGCCCTGGACTTCGCCAACGGTGAGATCTACGTCCGCTTCCTGGAGTCGGCCCGCGGTGCCGACTGCTTCGTGATGCAGAGCCACACGGCTCCCATCAATCAGTGGATCATGGAGCAGCTGATCATGATCGATGCTCTGAAGCGGGCCTCCGCCCGGAGCATCACCGCGATCCTGCCGTTCTACGGGTACGCCCGCCAGGACAAGAAGCACCTGGGTCGCGAGCCCATCTCGGCCCGGCTGGTCGCCGACCTGCTGCGCCAGGCCGGCGCCGACCGGCTGATGGCGGTGGACCTGCACACCGCGCAGATCCAGGGCTTCTTCGACGGCCCGGTGGACCACCTGTTCGCGCTGCCGCTGCTGGCCGACTACGTGGGCGAGCGGGTCGACCGCGACAAGCTCACCGTGGTCTCCCCGGACGCCGGCCGCGTCAAGGTGGCCGACCAGTGGTGCGACCGGCTGGACGCCCCGCTGGCGATCATCCACAAGCGCCGCGACATCACCCAGGCCAACACCATCCTGTCGGCCGACGTCGTCGGTGACGTCAAGGACCGGGTCTGCGTCCTGGTCGACGACATGATCGACACCGCCGGCACCATCTGCGCCGCCGCCGACGCGCTGTTCGAGAACGGTGCCGCGGACGTCCTGGTGGCCGCCACCCACGGCGTGCTCTCCGGCCCGGCCGCGGACCGCCTGAAGAACTCCCGGGTCAGCGAGTTCGTGTTCACCAACACCCTGCCGACCCCGGCCTCGCTGCAGCTGGACAAGATCACCACGCTGTCGATCGCCCCGTCCATCGCCGCCGCGATCCGCGAGGTGTTCGAGGAGGGCTCGGTCACCAGCCTCTTCGAGGGCGTGCACTGACCAAGCCCCGTGCAGGCGGCCCCGGTTCCCTGCGGACCGGGGCCGCCGCCGATTTCGCGAGAGGCCGCCTCCCCGGTTAGACTCGTGAAACTGCTCGGCGAGGGATGCCGTGTGCCCGCTCCGCGGGTGCCCGCTCCGTGATCGACGCGCTGCCGGTTCCGGGTCTCCGGGCGCCGGCAGAGGTCGTGCGCCGCCGAGTGACCCCCGAACGTACTGAGGGTGTGGTCCCGGCGGCTTTTCGCATTGCCTGCACCCCCGCGCCAGATTTCCCGAGGAGTGCAGTCGTGTCCGAGATCCGCATCGCCGCTGAGACCCGTTCCGAGTTCGGCAAGGGTGCCGCCCGTCGCGCCCGCCGCGCCGGCTTCGTCCCCGGTGTCGTCTACGGCCACGGCCACGCGCCGGTTCACCTGAACCTGCCCGGCCACGACCTGATGATGGCCCTGAAGACCCCGAACGCCCTGCTGGTCGTGCCGATCGAGGGCAAGGACGAGTACGTGCTGCCGAAGGCCGTCCAGCGCGAGGCCATCAAGCGCACCATCGAGCACGTCGACCTGCTGCTGGTCAAGCGCGGCGAGAAGGTCACCGTCGAGGTTCCGGTCCACACCGAGGGCGAGCTGGCCCCGGGCGGCAACCTGCTGGAGCACGTCCTGCAGGCCCTGCCGATCGAGGCCGAGGCCACCCACCTGCCCGAGGCCGTCACCGTCTCGGTCGAGGGCCTGGAGGCCGGCGCCTCGATCCACGCCAAGGACATCGTCCTGCCGAACGGCGTCTCGCTGGCCGTCGAGGGCGACGCCGTCGTGCTGCAGGTCATCGCCGCCCAGGCCGCTCCCGCCGAGGAGGAGGCCGAGGAGGCCGAGGCCGGCGCCGAGGCCTGAGCCCCGCGCGCAGTCTGAGACCGCTGCCCCGGTCGCTCCCGCTGGAGCGGCCGGGGCAGCGGCGTGTCCGGGATGATGGCGGTGAACATGACCACGAGGAGCGGTGTGGTGGGCGAGCGCATGAGCGACGAATCGTACGAAGGCCCCTGGCTGGTGGTGGGCCTGGGCAACCCCGGGGAGCAGTACGCCCGGAACCGGCACAACATCGGGTTCATGGTGGTGGACCTGCTGGCCCAGCGGATGGGCGCGAAGTTCAAGGCCCACAAGAGCCGGGCCCAGGTCGCCGAGGGACGGCTGGCGGGACGGCGGGTGGTGCTGGCCAAGCCGCAGTCGTTCATGAACCTCTCCGGCGGGCCGGTCACCGCGCTGCGCGACTTCTACAAGGCGCCGCTCTCCGCCCTGGTGGCCGTCCACGACGAGCTGGACATCGACTACGCGGCCCTGCGGCTGAAACTGGGCGGCGGCGACAACGGGCACAACGGGCTGAAGTCCATCACCAAGTCGCTCGGCCAGGACTACCACCGGGTGCGGTGCGGGATCGGCCGTCCGCCCGGCCGGATGGAGGTCGCGGACTTCGTGCTGAAGGACTTCTCCGCCACCGAGCGCAAGGACCTGGAGTGGTTCGTGGACCGTTCGGCGGACGCGGTGGAGGCGCTGCTCTCCGAGGGCCTGGAGCGGGCCCAGTCGACGTACAACTCCTGATCCGCGGTCAGGACTTCGCCCCCGGGGGCAGGGCGGTGGTCCGTCCGCGCAACGGTCGTACAACTCTTGGGCGGCAAACCTGAATACCTGTGAGAAATCTGTGCGGATCGGATAGCGTCGGGGCAGTACGCGAACGAGTTGGGGAGTTCTCGATGCGGAGTCTGCGGCCGGTCCGGCGCCTTCGGCGGATCCGGGTGGTGCGGCTGAGGAAGCTCGGACGACGGGTGGGCACGGCGGGTGTGCTGGGAACCGCGGGCGCGCTCGGTGCGGCCGGGGTGCTGCTGGGCGCGGCCGGTGCGGCGCACGCGGACTCGGTGGCGGAGCCCGATCCGGGTGTGGTGTCCCCGGAGCCCGTCTCGGCGCAGCTCGGCCCGGTGCTGGGCGGCTCGGTCGGCGGCGACGCCGGCCTGCTGGCCGTCGGCGGCGGACTGGTCGTGGCGGCCGGCGGTGCGGCCCTGTGGATCAAGCGCCACCGCACGGGCGACGCGGCGCAGTGACGCCGGAGTCGTGGCGGAGGGGCCGGGGACCGAACTGATCGGTCCCCGGCCCCTCCGGTTTTTCCCGCCGGGCGTGTCACCCGTTTCCGTCCGCCGGTGCGTCTGGTTGGCATGAAGCGCGAATCGATGCGGTCGGGGGGCTCCGCCGGGGGCACCCGGCAGGACGACCCGTTCGACGAGTTCGTCTCGGCGCGGTACCAGGCCCTGCTCCGCGGCGCGTTCCTGATCACCGGGGACGCCCACGACGCCCGGGACCTGCTGCACGACGCCCTGTCCCGGGTGTACGTGCGGCGCGGGGCGATCCGCGATCCGGGCGCGGCCGAGGCGTACGTCCGCCGGGCCATGGTGCGCACCCATGTGTCGCGGTGGCGGCGGACCCGCCGCGAGGTGCTGACGCCGCTGCTGCCGGACTCCCCGGTGGCCGCGGTGGAGGCCAGGGACGAGGAACTGGAGGGCGCGCTGCGGCAGCTGCCGCCCCGTCAGCGGACGGCGGTGGTGCTCCGGTACTACGCGGACCTGTCGGTGGCCCAGGTGGCCGAGGAGCTCGGCTGCTCCACGGCGACGGCCAAGACCCACCTGGCCCGTGCGATGAGGACGCTTCGGCAGGAGCTGGCACCCGTGAAGGAGATGGTGGGTCATGACGGCTGAGGAGAGGGGCGCCGGGTCGGGGGGAGACGGCGCGGACGCGTTCGAGCGGGAGCTGGTGGTACGACTCGGCGCCCGGGCGGAGGCGGTCGGCGGAAGCCCGCCGCTGGCCCTGCTGCGGGAGGCCGGTCGGCGCCGGACCCGGCAGCGGTTCGCGGCGCAGTCGGTCGCGGGGGTCGCGGTGCTGGCGCTGGGCCTCGCGGTGGTGACGCAGCTCGGCGGGGGCGGTGGGGCGGGGGCGGTGGGCCCGGCGGGGCTGAATCCGACCGGGGTGCGCTCCTCGGACCTGGGCGGCGTGCCGGTGCCGTCGGCGGGCACCGGACGGCCGTTCCCCGGGCTGCCGGAGCTCTCGCCCTCGTCCTCGGGGCCGGACTACCTGGGGCCGCTGGCGAGCTGTGCGGAGGGGCCGGCCTCGCTGCGGCTGCTGCGCTGGGACGAGATGCACAGTGCGACGCCGTCGAACTGGACGCCGCCACCGCCGCGCTCGCCCGCCATGTCGCCGGAGCCCTCGTCGAGCACCAGCGGCGGGCAGGTCAACCGCCACGTGGGCGAGGTGCAGTTCGACGTCCGGCGGTTCGTCGCCATGCAGTACCCGGAGCAGTACCTCGGGACCTGCATCGACCTGCTGACCGCCGAGCTGTGGGTGCTGCGGGTACCGGGGGGCGACCTCGACCAGAAGGTGCTGGACACCGTCCGGCACTTCGGGGTGACGATCCACTTCACGGACGTGCCGTCCTCGCGCCGGCACTTCGTGGAGCTGGCGGCCCGGATCAAGGACACCGACCGGGACTACTGGGCGGCCCGGGGGGTGACCGTCCAGGAGGTCCGGATCTCCGAGGACGGGACCGGGGTGTCCGTGTCCACCGACCAGGCGGACGCCGCCCGGGCCGACATCGTGGCCCGCTACGGAGCGGAGGTCATCGAGGTGCGACCGGTCCGCTGACCGGTACGGGGGAGGGCCCCGCGGCGGGCTAGCCCGCCGCGGGGCCCGGGGGCGGCCCG
>NZ_JBHVIV010000052.1:0-65369 GCF_042799475.1 Kitasatospora sp. NPDC057692
CCGGGTTGCCGCCGGGAGCCGTCCCGGCCGACGGCGCGCCGGAGCCGCCGGCGCCCGGACCGTGACTGCCGCCGCCCGCCCCGCCGCCCGGCGCACCGCTCTTGGCGGGCTGCTGGACCAGGCGCAGGGGCGCGACGTCCTGGCTTATGTCGTCGAAGAGCTGGTCCACCAGGTGGGCCTGCGGGGTGAGCTGGACCGGGAGCCGGGACTGGAGCTCGGCCCAGGTGCCGTCCTCGTCCTGGGCGAAGCCCGCCAGGGTCCGCATCGGGTCGAGCGAGCCGTTGGTGCGGTAGACGGCCCGCAGCAGGTCGCGCCCCTTGAGGGCGTCCGCGTGCATGGCGTCCAGCGCCTTGCGGACCTGCTCGACGGTGCCCGGGCTGAGCGCGCCGCCGGAGCCGGTCCGGCCGACCAGGGACCGCGCCTCGCCGAGGCGGGTGGCCGCGTTGTCGAGGAGCAGTTCGCCGCGTTCGCTGTCGGACTCCGCGAGGTTGAGCCGCAGGCCCTCCAGTCCGCGCTTCATGCCGTACAGCGGGTCGCCGGGAAGGGCGTTGCCGCTGGCGGCCGCGGCGCCGGCGAAACTGCCGACGGCGAGGCCGGCGACGAGTCCGCCGATCGCGAACCGGCGGCTCCAACGCCCGCGCGGAGCGGTGCGGATGGCCCGGTGGCGGCGCTGCCGTGGCACGGTGGCGCCCGGGCCGCCCGCGAAGGCCTGCTCGAACGCGGCCACCAGCTGGGCGCGTTGGACGGTCCGGACCTCGTGGTCGAGCTCCGGGGCGGGCAGCGCGCTCAGCGCGCCGACCGTGTCGATGAGTTCCGCCATCGCGGCCGAACCGGCGTGCCCGCCAGCGGTGTTGGCCGATCCGTCACCGTCGGCGGCGCGTTGCTCCGCCCGGTGGGCCTCCAGCGCCTCGGCGAAGGCCTTCGCCCGGCGGTGCTCCAGCACGTTTGCCGTCACGGGCCACACCTCCCTTCGTCGTTGTCGACACCCCGGCCTGCCGGACGGTTGCCCCGGCAAGCCATAGCCACTCCATCGGGTGAGAGGTCGCAATTCGACTTGACCGTACGCCTGGTGGGGGCTTGCACGCTGGCCAACGAGCGGTGCGGGCGGTCGGTTACGCGCGGCTGATCATCGGACCGACCGTTCACCCGGATGTGTCGGGCCGCCCCGGAAGGTGACGGCCCGCTCCCTATCTCTCCCGCCGCTCCTCCGGAGCCCTCCCCGGAACCCCGCCCGCTCACCGCGCGTCCGGCGGGAGCAGGCGGGCCAGGGTGCGTACGGCGCGGTACTGGAGGGTCTTGATGGCCCCCTCGTTCTTGCCCATGATCCGGGCGGTCTCGGCGACCGAGAGCCCCTGCAGGAAGCGGAGGGTGACGCACTCCTGCTGCTGCGGGTTCAGCCGGCGGACGGCCTCCAGCAGGGCGGCGTTGGAGAGCGACTCCAGCACCGACTCCTCGGGGCTGCGCTCGCACTCGTTGGAGTCGAGCATCTCGCCGGTGGTGACCTCCAGCCGGAAGCGGCTGGACTTGAAGTGGTCGGCGACGAGGTTGCGGGCGATGGTCACCAGCCAGGCGCCGAAGTCCCGGCCCTGCCAGGTGAAGGTGCCGATCCGGCGCAGCGCGCGCAGGAACGTCTCGCTGGTGAGGTCCTCGGCGGTGGCCCGGCTGCCGACCCGGTAGTAGATGTAGCGGTAGACGGTGTCCGCGTAGTGGTCGTAGAGCCGGCCGAAGGCCTCGCTCTCGCCGGCCTGGGCCTGCTCGACCAGCTCCATGATCGGATTGTGCTCGGTCTCGTGGCCGGGGCCGGTGGTGGTGCGGGAGCGGCTGCGGCCGCCGGTGGTGCCGGTGCGGCCGCGCGCGCCGGTGCCGGCCGATCCGGCGGCGGTGGTGCGCAGCAGGGGTCCGCCGCCGGCGGCGGGTCCGGGGCCGGACGGGGCTCCGGCGGGCACCAGTTGGGGGGTGGCGGCGAGCTGGCTGCGGAGCAGGGTGCGCAGCAGGTCCAGGCCGTTGGAGATCTGCCGGGGCGGGACGGGGCGGCCGCGGAGGCCGGTGCGGGAGCGCAGGGGCGCGGACGACGGGCGGGAGGGTGCAGGCGCGTCGTTCCGGACGGGTGGGTACACGGGACTCCCAGAGGCAGAACTGTGGACGGATCACCTCCGCCTGCGCGGAGAGCACGTCCGTCCCGCCCCGGTCGCACCTGGGGCGGGTGGGTGACGTGCATCCAGGAGAGAATAACGCTTTGTGCAATGACAGCTACACCGTGTGGTCGAAGTGGTCGTTTGGGATCCGCAAGGGGTGCATATCCGGCCGACACTGACCGAACGTATCGGCGATCGCCTGGCTCCATGTGACAGAACGGGTGCGCCGGGTGACCAATTCGGGCGCGTGTCGGGCGGTTTCCCGGCCCGGCGGCCGGATAATCCCCGACTTTCGCGAGCCGGCGAACGATCAGATCCGGTCACGGGGTGGCGGGTTCGGTCGACGGGCCCGGACGGACCCGCGACGCGCGGGAGTTCGCCCGTACGGGCGGCCTGGTCAGCGTGCGGATTGACCGCGCTCACCCCGGCGAGGGGCGCCCGGACGAGGGCTGCGGAGCGGGCCCGCGGCGGCGCTCCGGCCGGGGCCGTCGGGGGTCGTCGGCGGCCGTCGGGAGCGGCGGGTCAGCCGCGGTGGCGGCGGTGCAGCGCGACCCCGGCCGCGGCGGCGCCCGCCGCGACCCCGAGCGCGGCGGCCGCCGGCAGGCCCACCCGGGCCGCCTTCCGCCCGGTCCGGAAGTCCCGGACCCGCCACCCCTGCGCCCGGGCGTGCCGCCGCAGCGCGCCGTCCGGGTTCACCACGTACGGGTGGCCGACCAGCGAGAGCATCGGGATGTCGTTGGCCGAGTCGCTGTAGGCGGCGCACCGGTCCAGGTCCAGCCGCTCGCGCCGGGCCAGCGAGCGCACGGCGGCCGCCTTGGCCGGCCCGTGCAGCAGCTCGCCGACCAGCCGGCCGGTGTACGCGCCGTCGCGGGCCTCGGCCACGGTGCCGAGCGCGCCGGTCATGCCGAGCCGGGCCGCGATGATCCGGGCCACCTCCACCGGGGCGGCGGTGACCAGCCAGACCCGCTGCCCGGCGTCCAGGTGCATCTGCACCAGCGCGCGGGTGCCCGGCCACACCTTGTCGGCGATGACGTCCTCGAAGACCTCCTCGCAGAGCGCCTCCAGGTCGGCGGTCCGCTTGCCGGCCACCACGCCGAGCGCGGTGTGCTTGGCGTCGGCCATGTGCTCCGGGTCCTCGGCGCCGTGCATCCGGAACCAGGCCTGCTGCCAGGCGAACCGGGCGATGTCCCGGCGGCTGAGGAAGCCGCGCCGGTAGAGGCCGACGCCGAGGTAGAAGATCGCGGCGCCGCGCAGGATGGTGTTGTCGCAGTCGAAGAACGCGGCGGCGCGCGGGTCGTCCGGCTCGGGCGTGTGGTTGGCCTCGGGGGCCTTGGGGCCCTTGCCGCGCTTGGCCGGCTGGGCCTCCGCGGGCTCCTGGGACCCCTCGGGCGCCGCGGCGGGCGGCTCCGGCGCGGCCCGCAGGGCGGCCTCCGCCGCCTCGGCCGCGGCCTCGCCCGCCAGGGCGGTCCGCGAGCCGGTGGAGCGCCTTGTCTGGATGAGCCTTCGGAGCACGGCCATGCCATCGAGCATAGCCAGCGACCTGCGCGGCGGCCGTGACGGCGGCGTGCCCGGCGGGTGAACGGGAAGGGGGCCGGTCGTGTCCGGCCCGTTTGTAGGGGCGTCGCACAATGGCGGGGTGAGCCCACTGCTGCGACGTGACAAGAACCCGGGGCCGAAGCCGGCCGACCGGACGGTGACCCTGGTGGCCAAGCCCGGCTGCCACCTGTGCGACGACGCCCGGGAGGTCATCGTCCGGGTGGCCTCCGAGCTGGGCGCGGCCTTCGAGGAGAAGGACATCACGCAGGACGAGGAGCTCTACCGCCGCTACTGGGAGCAGATCCCGGTCACCCTGATCGACGGCCGCCAGCACGACTTCTGGCGCGTGGACGAGAAGCGCCTGCGCACCGCCCTCGGCGCCTGACCCCACCCGCCCCGGCCGGAGGCGGCCTTCCGCCCCTCCCGCCGGACCCACGCGGGGAGGCCCCGCCGACCCCCGCCGTCCGGCGGGGTCGGTTCGCCGAATCGTTGTGAAGATTCCGCGTGCGCGGCTTGGGGCGCCCCCCGTCGCCCGGCTTACGATCGAACTCGTTTGCGCCCATGGGGGGCTGAGCACGCGAGGAGTGCCGCCATGCTTCCCGGCCCGCCCCCGGCAGCGCCCGCCGACCCGTCGGCCGCGCGCGGGGGCTTCGCCGTGGTGGACGTGGAGGCGACCGGCCGCAGCCCCTGGCGGCACCGGGTGGTCGAGGTCGCGGTGGTGCTGCTGGACGAGCGGCTCCGTGCGGAGGGCGAGTTCTCCACGCTGCTGGACCCGCTGGGCCCGGTCGGCCCGACCCATGTGCACCGGATCGCGCAGGAGGACGTCGAGGGCGCCCCGCGGTTCCGCGAGATCGCGCCGAGGCTGCTGGAGCTGCTGGCCGGCCGGGTGCTGGTCGGCCATCACGTCACCTGCGACCACGCCTTCCTGGACCGCGAGTTCGCCCGGATCGGGGTGCCGCTGCCGCCGGTGCCGCTGCTGTGCACCATGCGGCTGGCCCGCGCCCACCTGCCGGGGGCCGGCGGTTTCGGCCTGGCGGCCTGTGTGGAGGCGGCCGGCCTGGGCGCCTTCGCCGCGCACACCGCGCTCGGCGACGCCCGCGCCACCGCCGGCCTGCTGCGGCACTGCCTGGACGCGCCGTCCTGTCCGCCGGGGGACTGGACGGAGCCGCTGAGGGAGGCGGCCCGGGTGGCGTGGCCGCGGCTGGGCCGGGCGCGCTCCCGCCCGTCGGGCGAGCCGGTCCCGCTGGTCCTGCGCGACCCCGCCCGCCCGGCCCCGGTGCCCTCCCCGCGCGAGCTGCCGGAGCGCCTCCCGTACGGTCCCCGGCCACCCGCCGCACCGCCCCCGGCGGCGGCCCGGAAATCGGCCGGTGCTATGGGTTCACCGGCGTGATGCGCATCACTGTGCAGGGACAAATCGGACACCATCTTTGTGCACACGTTCACAAACGCATAGCCTGGCTGACAAAGCCCAGCTTCACCCACAGGAGCACCGTGGCAATCGGCCGATCACCACAGAGCAGTTCGCAGACGCCCGACCCGGGCGCCGCGCGCCGACCCTCGCGTGCCCGGGGCATCCCGGAGGCGACGGTCGCCCGGCTGCCCCTCTATCTGCGCGCGCTCACCGCGCTCTCCGAGCGTTCGGTGCCGACCGTCTCCTCCGAGGAACTGGCCGCCGCGGCCGGGGTGAACTCCGCCAAGCTCCGCAAGGACTTCTCCTACCTGGGCTCCTACGGCACCCGCGGCGTCGGCTACGACGTCGAGTACCTCGTCTACCAGATCTCCCGCGAGCTGGGCCTGACCCAGGACTGGCCGGTCGTCATCGTCGGCATCGGCAACCTCGGCCACGCGCTCGCCAACTACGGCGGCTTCGCCTCCCGCGGCTTCCGGGTCGCCGCCCTGCTCGACGCCGACCCGGCCGTGGTCGGCAGCAGCGCGGCCGGCCTGCCCGTGCGCCACATGGACGAACTGGAGTCCATCGTGGAGAGCCAGCACGTCTCGATCGGCGTCATCACCACCCCGCCCGGCGCGGCCCAGCAGGTCTGCGACCGGCTGGTCGAGGCCGGCGTCACCAGCATCCTGAACTTCGCCCCGACCGTGCTGACCGTCCCGGACGGCGTGGACGTGCGCAAGGTGGACCTCTCCATCGAGCTGCAGATCCTCGCCTTCCACGAGCAGCGCAAGGCCGGCGACGAGCCGGACCGCACCGAGTCCGTCCTCGACCGGGCCCCCGGCCCGGTCCGCGCCGCCGCCGCCAAGCTCCGCCGGGCGGCCGGGGGCAGCGGCAAGACGCGCGCGGCCGCCGAGGACGCGGACCCGGCGGCGAAGGGCAAGCCCGGCAAGGCCGGCGAGGGCGAGCTGTCCGCGGTGATGCCGGCATGAGCACCGAGATTCGTGGGACCAGGGAGCGGGCGTGAGTCTTCTCGTCGTAGGGCTGAGCCATCGCACGGCCCCGGTCGGCGTGCTGGAGCGCGCCGCGCTGACCGGTGGCGTGCCGACGCGGCTGCTGCACGACGCGGCCGCGTCCGCGACCGTCGCCGAGGCCGCGCTGCTGAACACCTGCAACCGGATCGAGCTGTACGCCGACGTGGACAAGTTCCACGCCGGCGTCGCCGAGCTGTCGCTGCTGCTCGCCCACCACAGCGGGGTCGACCTGGAGGAGCTGACCTCGCACCTCTACGTCCACTACGAGGACCGCGCCGTCCACCACCTCTTCTCGGTGGCCTGCGGCCTGGACTCGATGGTGGTCGGCGAGGGCCAGATCCTCGGCCAGCTGCGCGACGCCCTGGCGAAGGCCCAGGAGGAGCACACCGCCGGGCGCGGCCTGAACGAGCTGTTCCAGCAGGCGCTGCGGGTCGGCAAGCGCGCGCACAGCGAGACCGGCATCGACAAGGCCGGCCAGTCCCTGGTGACCTTCGGCCTGGAGCAGGTCGCGGCCGGCGCGGGCGAGATCGCGGGCAAGCGGGCGCTGGTCGTCGGCGCGGGCTCGATGAGCTCGCTGGCCGCCGCCACCCTGGTCCGCTCGGGCGTGACCGACCTGCTGATCGCCAACCGGACGCCGGCCCGCGCCGAGCGGCTGGCCGAGATCCTCGGCGCCGACGTCGCCCGCACCCTGGAGCTGTCCAAGGTGCCCGAGGCGCTGGCCGACGTCGACCTGGTGATCTCCTGCACCGGCGCGGCCGGCGTGGTGATCAAGGCGGACGACGTCGCCGCCGCCGTCGCCGTGCGCGCCGGCTCGACCCCGCTGGCCTTCCTCGACCTCGCCATGCCGCGCGACGTCGACCACGCCGTGCACGAGCTGCCCGGCGCGCTGCTGGTCGACCTGGAGAGCCTCTCGCACGCCCATGCCGCCACCCCCGGCGCGGGCGACGTCGACGCCGTCGCCGGCATCGTCTCCGACGAGGTCTCCGCCTTCGGCGCCGCCCAGCGGGCCGCGCGGATCGCCCCCACCGTGGTGGCGCTGCGCGCGATGGCCTCCGAGGTGGTCGCCGCCGAGCTCGGCCGTCTGGACTCCCGGCTGCCAGGCCTGGACGAGCGCTCGCGCGCCGAGATCGGCCAGACCGTCCGCCGGGTGGTCGACAAGCTGCTGCACGCCCCCACCGTGCGGGTGAAGCAGCTGGCCGCCGAGCCGGGCGGCGCCTCCTACGCGGAGGCCCTGCGCGAACTCTTCGACCTCGACCCGGCCGCCGTCCACGCGGTCTCGGGCACCCCGATCGGCACCCAGCAGCCTGCGGGCGGGGGCGCCGGATGAACCGTCAGCCATCCCACGAGTACCACCGGGACGATCACCTCATGAATGGTCAACCGCTCACCGGCCAGGCGCCGGACGCCACCGTCGCACCCCTGCGGCTCGGCACCCGGCGCAGCGCGCTCGCCATGGCCCAGTCGGGCATGGTCGCCCGTGAGGTGACCCGCCTCACCGGGCGCGCCGTCGAGCTGGTGGAGATCACCACCTACGGCGACACCTCCCGCGAGGCGCTGGCCCAGATCGGCGGCACCGGGGTGTTCGTCTCCGCGCTGCGCGACGCGCTGCTGGAGGGCCGGATCGACTTCGCCGTGCACTCCCTCAAGGACCTGCCGACCGCGGCCGCCGAGGGCCTGGTGCTGGCGGCCGTCCCGCAGCGCGAGGACAGCCGCGACGCCCTGGTGGCGCGCGAGGGCCTGGAGCTGGGCGAACTGGTCGAGAAGCTGGCCGGCGCCGGCCGCCCGGCCCGGATCGGCACCGGCTCGCCGCGCCGGATGGCGCAGCTCAACGCCTGGGCCCGGGCCAACGGCGCCCAGCTGGAGACGGTCGCGATCCGCGGCAACGTGGACACCCGGATCGGCTTCGTCACCTCCGGCGAGCTGGACGCGGTGGTGCTGGCCACGGCCGGCCTGAACCGGCTCGGCCGGGCCGCCGAGATCACCGGGCACCTCGACCCCGAGCTGATGGTCCCGGCTCCGGGCCAGGGCGCGCTCGCCGTCGAGTGCACCGCCGGCAACACCGCCCTGACCGCCGCGCTGTCGGCCCTCGACCACGCCCCCACCCGGGTCGCGGTGGCCGCCGAGCGCGCCCTGCTGGGCGCCCTGGAGGCCGGCTGCTCCGCTCCGGTCGCCGCGCTCGCCGACTGGGAGCACCGATCCGAACTGCGGCTGGAGGGCGTGGTCGGCACCGTCGACGGCGCCACCCTGCTGAAGATGTCCGCCCACGGTCCGATCGTCCTCGACGAGACCGCCGAGCAGCAGGCGGCGGCCCTCGGCCGCGCGCTGGCCGCCCGGCTGCTCGACGCGGGCGCGGCCGCCCTGATGGGGGAGCGAGCCCGATGAGCCCCACCACCGCCACCGACAGCCCGTTCCCGGCCGACAGCCCGTTCGGGGGCACCGTCCCCGCCGAAGGGCGCTGCACCTTCCTGGGCGCCGGTCCCGGTGACCCGGGCCTGCTGACCCTGCGCGCGGTCGAGGTGCTGGCCTCCGCCGACGTGCTGGTCGCCGACCCGCTGACCGCCGCCGCGGTGCGCAGCCACTGTCCGGCCGGTGTGCAGGTGCACACCCCGGGCGCGGAGGGGCCGGACTTCGACCTGGCCCGCCTGGTCGCCGAGGCCGTGCGGTCCGGCAAGCACGTGGTGCGGACCGTCGACGGCGACCCGGGCCTGGACGGCTGCGCGGCGGAGGAGATGCTCGGCTGCGCCGGTGCCGGGATCGCCTTCGAGGTGATCCCGGGCGTCGCCCAGTCGGTCGGCGTCCCGGCCTACGCGGGCGTGCCGCTGCGCGGCGCGGCCGGTACCGACGTGCGCTTCGTGGAGGCCGCTGCCCTGCTGGCCGGCTCCCCGGTGGACCTGGGCGCGCCGGAGACCACCCTGGTGGTGCGCACCACCCTGGGCCAGCTGCCGGCCACCGCCAACGCGCTGGTCTCCAACGGCCGCAAGCCGGACTCCGCGCTGAGCGCGACGCTCTCCGGCACCACCACCCGCCAGCGCACCTTCACCGCGACGCTGGCCTCCATCGCGGCGGACCTCAAGGCCGCCCGGGTGCTGCCCTCCCCGGTCTCCGCCCCGGTGGACCCGGCCACCCCGGTGATAGCCGTGGTCGGCGAGCAGGTCGCCCACCGCGCCTCGCACTCCTGGTTCGAGACCAAGCCGCTGTTCGGCTGGAACGTGCTGGTGCCGCGCACCAAGGAGCAGGCGCACGGCCTCTCCGAGCAGCTGCGCTCGTACGGAGCGGTGCCGCAGGAGGTGCCGACCATCGCGGTCGAGCCGCCGCGCACCCCGCAGCAGATGGAGCGGGCGATCAAGGGCCTGGTCACCGGGCGCTACGAGTGGATCGCCTTCACCTCGGTGAACGCGGTGCGCGCGGTGCGCGAGAAGTTCGAGGAGTACGGCCTGGACGCCCGGGCGTTCGCCGGGATCAAGGTCGCGGCGGTCGGCGAGACCACCGCGCAGGCGCTGGTGGACTTCGGCGTGAAGCCGGACCTGGTGCCCTCCGGCGAGCAGTCCGCGGCCGGGCTGCTGGAGGACTGGCCGCCGTACGACCCGGTGTTCGACCCGATCGACCGGGTGCTGCTGCCGCGCGCCGACATCGCCACCGAGACCCTGGTGGCCGGCCTGGTCGAGCTGGGCTGGGAGGTCGACGACGTGACGGCGTACCGGACGGTGCGCGCCTCGCCGCCGCCGGCCGAGACCCGTGAGGCGATCAAGGGCGGCGGTTTCGACGCGGTGCTGTTCACCTCGTCCTCGACCGTGCGGAACCTGGTCGGCATCGCGGGCAAGCCGCACAACGTGACGGTCATCGCCTGCATCGGCCCGGCCACCGCCAAGACCGCCGAGGAGCACGGCCTGCGGGTCGACGTGATGGCCCCGGCCCCGTCCGCGGCCGCGCTGGCCCAGGCGCTGGCGGACTTCGGGGGCAAGCGGCGGGACACCGCGACCGCCGCGGGCGAGCCGGTCTACCGGCCCAGTGAGCGTCGTCCGGGCTCGCGCCGCAAGGCCGCCCGCTGACGTAGAGACCGGGGGCGGCCGACCGCCGCCCCCGGTACCGCACCATCGTTCGGAGAGAGAAGCCGTGTCCGCCGAATTCCCGTACGTCCGCCCGCGCCGTCTGCGCTCGACCCCGGCGGTCCGCCGCCTGGTGGCCGAGACCCGGCTGCACCCGGCGGAGCTGATCCTGCCCGCGTTCGTCCGCGAGGGCATCACCGAGCCGAAGCCGATCTCCTCGATGCCCGGTGTCGTCCAGCACACCCGGGACACCCTGCGCCGGGCCGCGGTGGAGGCCGCCGAGGCGGGGGTCGGCGGCATCATGCTGTTCGGCCTGCCCGAGGTGAAGGACGCCGCGGGCTCCGAGGGGACCAACCCGGACGGCATCCTCCAGCAGGCGATCCGCGACGTGGTCGCGGAGGTCGGCGACCGGCTGGTGGTCATGTCGGACCTCTGCCTGGACGAGTTCACCGACCACGGCCACTGCGGCGTGCTGGCCGAGGACGGCTCCGTGGACAACGACGCGACCCTGGCGCGCTACGCCGAGATGGCCGTCGTGCAGGCCGAGGCGGGCGTCCACATGGTCGGCCCGTCGGGCATGATGGACGGCCAGATCGGCGTGATCCGCCGGGCGCTGGACGAGGCGGGGCACCAGGGCGTGGCCGTGCTCGCCTACACCGCCAAGTACGCCTCCGCCCTGTACGGGCCGTTCCGCGAGGCCGTCAACTCCTCGCTCAAGGGCGACCGCAAGAGCTACCAGCAGGACCCGGCCAACGCCCGGGAGGCGCTGCGCGAGCTGGAGCTGGACCTCGCCGAGGGCGCCGACCTGGTGATGGTCAAGCCCGCCATGCTCTACCTGGACGTGCTGCGCCAGGTCGCCGACGCCTCCCCGGTGCCGGTGTCCGCGTACCAGATCTCCGGCGAGTACGCGATGGTGGAGGCCGCCGCCGCCAACGGCTGGATCGAGCGGGAGCGGACCATCCTGGAGACCCTCACCTCGATCCGCCGGGCCGGCGCCGAGCAGATCCTCACCTACTGGGCCGTCGAGGCCGCCGCGATGCTCAAGTAGCGGACGCCGCCCCAGCCGCGCACGCCGAAGGCCGGGTCCCCCCGACGGGAGGGGCCCGGCCTTCGTCATGCCTCGCGATCAGTCGCCGATGTGGGCGAAGCCGCCGCCACCACCGGCGAGCTCGGTGGAGGTCGCGGCGCCCCAGCCGAACTCGCCGGCCTTGATGTGCGAGGTGTGGGCGATGCCCCCGCCCCCGCCGGCCGCGAACACCGGGTCGGCGGAGGCGACGAACCCGCCGCCGCCGGCCACGCCGACGTGCGCGGACGCCGCCGGGACGGCGAGGCCGGCCAGCGCCAGCGCGCCGATGGCGGTCAGGGTGATCTTGCCCAGCGTGCTCTTCATGGATCTGCCCTTTCTTCCGGAGCGTCCGGTGCGGACGCCCTGCCTGTGGGGGGTGCGCCCGGACGCCGGGAGGGCCCGGGGACCAGACGTCCCCGGGCCCTCCGTCGCGCCGTGCGCCTGGATCAGCCGATCAGGTGCGAGACGCCCGCGTCGCCCGAGGACTGGGTGTTCTGGCCGACGTTGCAGATCTGCTTCGGGGTGCTGTTGAGGACCGGCACCTCGATCGGCACGGCGATGCCGATGATGCCGACGGCGACGTTGTGGATCTCCGGCAGGCAGATGTTCGGGTTGTCCAGCACGTGGTTGTTCGGGCTGTGGTCGCCGTAGGTGCCGGTGTGGTTGGTGCCACCGTTGCCCTGGGCCGAGACGGCGGCGCCGTCCGAGTCGGCGATGGCGCCGGCGGAACCGGCGGACATGGCGATGGCGGCGGCGGCCAGGCCGGCGGCGGCAAGGGACTTCTTGATCATTTCGGTGTTCCTCTCGGGGCTGAATCGGGGAGCGATTCGAAGGTGGTCGGTTCGGAAGGGGTGACGCTGCTGGGACGGGCGGGTCAGCCGATCAGGTGCGAGACGCCCGCGTCGCCGTGGCTCTGGGTGCCCTGACCCTGGGTGCAGTACTGCTTGCCACCGCTGTTGGCGATCGGGACCTCGACCGGGACGGCCACGCCGAGGATGCCGACGGCGATGTTGTGGATCTCCGGCAGGCAGACGTTCGCGTTGTCCAGGAAGTGGAAGTTCGGGCTGTGGTCCCCGACGGTGCCGGTGAAGTTGGTGCCGCCGTTGCCCTGGAACGAGCCGGCGGCGCCGTCCGCGTCGCCGATGGCCGAGGCCGGTGCCGCGGCGGCGGCCAGCGCCGCGGCGGCCAGGCCGGCGGCGGCGAAGGACTTCTGGATCATGAGGAGATCCCTCTCTGAAAAGCTCGGTTTCCGTGCGGTTTCCGTGCGTACAACGCGTTCAACGCTCAGACCCGGTCTGCGGTCACTGACGTCCAGATCAAAGAATCACGGCTCGGAAGGTTACGGGGGTTTTGGAAAAGAGTCCGGGAGGCGCGACGGCCGGGTGGAGCCGATCGGATTATTAACCCGAACCGGTTAACCGTCGCATTCGCCGGCACCGGTCGCTCGTTGAGCCCATTGCTTTCGGCTGCGCCCGCGCAGCCGCCTCCCCATTGGATCTCCAGTACGGACAGGTGGAACGGTGAAAAGCATGAGGTTCTCCAAGCGGGCCGGCGCGATGCTGCTGGCGGTCGGCGCGGGCGTGCTCGCCTCCCAGGGAGCGGCGTCCGCCGCCCCGGTCGGCCCCGAGCAGGTCGGGGCGCTGGAGGAGCAGCTGGCCACCCAGCAGGTTCCGGTGGACATCCCGCTGGCGCCGCTGGACAGCCGGATCTCGGCCGGCATCCCGACCTCGCTGCTGATGCCGGCGGAGCCCGCCCGCACCACCGGGGACGCGCTGATCCCGGAGCGCATCGTGCCAGGGCTCGGCATCGGCAAGGTCGGCCCGACCGCCAAGGCCGAGCTGCCACTGCCGCTGCTCGACCAGGGCGCCGACCTCGGCGAGCTGCTGCTGGACGCCCCGGCCGCGCCGCTGCGTGCGGACACCCCGGGGATCGGCCTCGGCAAGCCGCTCTCGCTCGTCGAGGACGGCACCGGCCAGCTCGCCGACGGCCGGCTCAAGGTGGGCGAGATCGACCCGCGGCTGGTCACCGGCGCCATCCAGGCCGTGCCCGGCGCCAAGGCCACCCTGGGCAACGAGGACGAGCGGATCTCGGTGACCGACTCGGTGGGGACGCTGGCCACCACCGCGACCGCCACCACCACCGGCGTCGTCGGGGAGACCGGCCTGGCCGGCCTCGCCCAGCTCTAGGCCGCCGCCCCGCACCCGAGAGCCCGGCACCCCCTCACGACGGGGTGCCGGGCTCTCGCGGTGCGGCGGCGGCTCAGCCGGGCAGGACCCCGAGCAGCCCGCCGACCAGCGGCAGGTCGCGCGGACCGCCGCCGGCGCTGAGCGGGCCGGTCAGCGTCCCGGTGCCGACCGGCGCCAGGCCGCCGTCCGGCTGGACGGTCGCGCCGTTGTTCAGCACGTCGGCCGAGGAGTTGGCCCACGGGTCCAGCCGCAGGTCCTTGAGCGGCGCGATGCCGTAGCCGAGGCCGGTCGTGGTGCCGCCCAGCGCCTGGGCGAGGTCGGTCTTGGCCAGGGCGGCGCCGCCGGCGGTCGGGGCCGCGTGCGCCGCGCCCGCACCCGCGCCGCCGAGCAGCACCGCGGCGCCCAGGGCGGCCGCGAGGCCGGCCCCGCTCTTCTTCATCACCATGCGTCTTCACCTTCGGGGGAGGGGGTCCCCGGGCGACCGGACCGTGCCCGGGTACGCCGAACCGCCCCCCGGCCGGCGGGCCAGGAGGCAGTGCGGGCGGAACGCGTGCCGATCGGGATCAGCAGTCGTCCTCGTGGTGCTCGTGGTGCTCCTCCTCGTGGTGCTCCTCCTTCGGGGCGTCCGCGTTGATGCAGGTGTTGCCGAACGCCGGGTTGAGCACACCGATCAGGTTGATGGAGTTGCCGCACAGGTTGACCGGGATGTGCACCGGGATCTGGAGCTGGTTGCCGGAGACGACACCGGGCGAGCCGGCGGCGACGCCCTGCGCGCCGGAGCTGGCGACGGCACCGCCCGCCGCACCCAGCACCAGGCCGGCGGCGGCGGCGGAGAGGACGGCGGCCTTCTTCACGTTCTGCATGGGGGTTGATCTCCTCGATCACACACGGGTTGAGCGGGCCGCGCCCCGCTCGGTGGCGGGGTGCGGCCCGGGTGCGGGGACCGCGGGCCGCCGGCTCGGCGGCCCGCCGGTTCAGCCGGCGTTGACGCAGGTGTTGCCGAACGCCGGGTTCAGCAGGGCGATGATGTCGATGGTGTTGCCGCACAGGTTGATCGGGACGTGCACCGGGATCTGGATCTGGTTGCCGGAGAGCACACCCGGGGAGTTGGCGGCGACACCCTCGGCGCCGGAGCTGGCGAACGCGCCGCCGGCCGCACCGACCGCCAGGCCGGCGGTGGCGAGAGACAGGGCGGCGGCCTTCTTGAGGTTACGCATGTGTTCTTCCTCCGTATTCTGCCCGACCGTCTGTGGAAATAGTCGGGAGCCGGGCGCGGGAGAATCCTGGCCCGTTGGCTTCTGGGAATGCCGTGATTGTCACTCGGGCGGCCCAGATGGCGCGTGTCGCCCATGGCTCGGGCGATGAGCGGCCGCCGCGGCACCGTGCGCCGCGAACAATTCCCGCACGGCCGGGAAGCATTCGAATCGGCGCGCGACCGGGAGAATTCCGGACGGGTTTGGACCGGCGGCGGATCTCCTCGTCGTAGCGGGGCGGGTGGAGCGTGTTCCGCTTGGAGAACGAGGCAGTGCGCGGGGGGAAACGGCTGGACGCGGGTGTCACCCGATTGCTCGGCGCGGGGGCTCCGTTCCTCCGGACGGGTGACAGTGGGGGTGCCCTCGCAACCGGCCCGAGCGGGTCTCGTTGGAGATGTCGCACTCCCCGTGCATCTCTGTCGAATCAGTTCAGGAGGCTCCCATGAGCATCAAGAAGACGGCCGCCGTCGGCGCCGCTGTGGTCGGCATCGTCGCGGCCGGTGCCGGTTCCGCGCTGGCCAGCTCCGGCGCGGAGGGCGTCGCCGCCAACTCCCCCGGTGTCATCTCCGGCAACCAGATCCAGGTCCCGCTGCACGTCCCGATCAACCTGTGCGGCAACACCATCGACATCGTCGGCATCCTCAACCCGGCCTTCGGCAACACCTGCGTCAACGCCGGCTGATCAGCCGCAGGTACGGCCGGTACGAGCCGCCGCTCCCGCGCTTCCCTCCTGGGGTGCGGGGCGGCGGCTCTCGGCGTTTCCGGGGGCCCACCGGGCGCGGCACCGTCCACCTGCGCGGTTGCTCCGTCCCCGACCCGCCGTCCGTCCGCCGGTCGGGCTGCCCGTCCCCGCGGCGGTGGCGGTGTCGTAGGCTCACCCGGCGTCGCGCTGTCGGTCGGCGCACCGGTCACGAGTGGGGCGGGGAGTACGAGAGCTGATGAGCGCGGCATCGAGCACCGAGTCGTCGGGCGGTGGCGCGGGCGTGCCCCCGCCGCCCGCCACCCCGGAGGCGCAGGACGGCCCGGAGGCGCGGGACACGGACGCGGCGGCCGGACCGGCCCCGGGCCGGTTCGGTGCCGCGGTGGACCGCTTCGCGCCCGCGCTCGGCGCGTACGCGGTGGTCAAGGCGACCGGCCTGACCGTCTTCCTGCTGCTGCTCTCGCACACCGAGGACTTCCTGAAGAAGGACCCGGGGCGCGGCGGCGGAGCCCGGCCCTGGGACGTGCTCGGCACCTGGGACGGCATCTGGTACCAGCGGATCGCCGAGAACGGCTACGACCCGCAGCTGATCCCGCTGCACGGCTACCCGCTGGCCACCTACTACGAGAACTCGGCCGCGTTCTTCCCGCTCTACCCGTGGCTGATGCGGTTGGTCGGGGCGGTCACCGGGCTCGGCCCGTACGGCTCGGGCATCGTCGTCTCGGTGCTCGCCTCCTTCGTCGCCGCGGCCGGGATCTTCGCGGTCGCCGAGCGGCTCGGCGGCTTCCGGGCCGGGGTGATCGCGGCGGCGCTCTGGGGCCTGTTCCCGGGCTCGGGCGTGGAGTGGGCGGTCTACTCGGACTCGCTGTTCGTCGCCCTCTCGGCCTGGGCCTGCTACTGCGTGATGACCCGCCACTGGCTCGCCGCCGGGGTGCTGGCCCTGGTCGCCGGCCTCAACCGGCCGACCGCGGCCGCCCTGATCGCCGCCGTCTCGCTCTCCGCGCTGGTGGCGCTGGTGCGGCGCACCGACGGGGTGGCCCGCCCGCTGACGGCGATGCTGATCACCCCGTGGGGCCTGCTCGGGTACGTCGCCTGGGTCGGCTACCGGATGGGCGACTGGGGCGGGTACTTCAAGCTCCAGCGCGGCGCCTGGAACCGCTACTTCGACTGGGGCGCCTCCACCGCCCGCAGCACCCTGGACACGGTCACCGGGCACTGGACGTTCTGGCAGTCCAACCCGGCGCCGGACCTCATCGCGGTGGCCCTGCTGATCGCCCTGCCCGGGCTGCTGGTGCTGCTGCTGCGGCTGCGACCGCCGCTGGTCCTGGTGCTCTACACGCTGCTGACCGTCGTCCTGGCGCTGAGCAGCAACCAGATCTACGGCAACATCTCGCGCTACCTGCTGCCCGCCTTCCCGCTGGTCATCGGCCTGGCGGTGGCGCTGCGGCGGCTGCGGCCGACGACGCTGGGCGGCCTGGTCGCGATGCCGGCGGTGGCGGCCGGATGGTACGCGGGCTACGCCCTGTTCGAGCTCGGCATCCCCTGACGGACGGCCCCGTACGGCCGCGTAACCTCGACGCATGACGACCAGCCGCACGCCGCCCGTGCGCCAGATCCGCGACCTCTCCGGTCTGCTGGACCACGCCAGCCACGTCCTGGCGACCCGGATGGCGGCGGCGTTCACCGAGCTCGGCGTCACCCCGCGCGCCTACGGCGTGCTGTTCCACGCGCTGGCCGCCGAGCGGACCCAGATCCAGCTGGCCGAGCTGGCCGACCTCGACAAGACCACCATGGTGGTGACCGTCGACGAGCTGGAGAAGGCCGGGCTGGCCGAGCGCCGCCCGGCCGCGGCCGACCGCCGGGCCCGGATCGTGCGGGTCACCGAGGAGGGCGAGCGGACTGTCGAGCGGGGCACGGCGATCGCCGACCGGGTGCACCGGGAGGTGCTGGAATCGCTGCCGCGGGACGAGCGGACGGTGTTCGTCACGGCGCTGGGCCGCCTGGTCGGCGGGGGCGGGGCGCTGGCCGATCCGGTCGGGTGCGAGCGGACCGTGCGCCGCCCCCGCCGACCCCGCGGATAGCGCACGCCGCGGGGTCCCGGGGCCGAGGTCCGGGCGCGGCGGTAGTCGGTTTCCGGTCGGCTTGTATGCTCCACCTGGCGCCAGGGGGGACGTCCTGGCCGCTGATCGTTCGATGGCACAGCCGTGAGAGGTGCGGGGATGTCGGGTCGCCGAGACAGGAGTCAGCCCAACGTGGCCCGGCCGCGTCCGGAGGGCTCCACCGCCTCGGCGGGCTCCACCGGCGCCCGGAGCAGTGCGTCGGGCGCCGGATCCACCGCCTCCGTCCCGCCGCCCAGGCCGGGCGGCCGGGCCGAGGCCCGGCGGGCGGCGCAGTCCAAGGGCCGCGGCGGGCAGGGCGGTGACGGCGGGTCGAACAACCAGGGCCACCGCCGGGCGGGCGGGCGCGGCAGGAAGCCGGCCCGCAACGTCAAGAAGATCGTCGGCTGGACGGCGGTCGGCGCCCTGGTGCTCATAGCCGGGACCGGCGGCGCGATCTACTTCAAGCTCAGCGGCAACATCAAGACCATCGACTCGGACGCGCTGAGCAAGGAACGCCCGCCGGAGGCCACCGCCGACGCCAACGGCAACAAGCCGGTGAACATCCTGCTGATCGGCTCGGACAGCCGCGGCGGCGACAACTCGGACCTGGGCGGCGGCGATTCCGAGGGCGCCCGCTCGGACACCACGATCCTGTTGCACGTCTACGCGGACCACAAGAACGCCATCGGCGTCTCGATCCCGCGCAACACCCTGGTCACCATCCCGCCGTGCAAGCTCCCGAACGGGAAGTGGACCAAGGAACAAAAGGGCAAGGACGTCCTGTTCAACGCCGCCTTCACGGTGGGCGGCACGGCGGACGGCAACCCCGCCTGCACCCAGAACACCGTGGAGAAGCTCACCGGCATCCGCGTCGACCACACCATCGTGGTCGACTTCCAGGGCTTCGCGGCGATGACCAAGGCCGTCGGCGGCGTCGAGGTCTGCCTGCCCAAGGACATCTACGCGAAGGACCTCAACGAGAAGCTGCCCACGAAGGGCCCCCTCGTCCTCAAGAAGGGCCCGCAGAAGGTGGAGGGCCAGCCGGCCCTCGACTACGTCCGGCTGCGGCACGGCATCGGCGACGGCTCCGACATCGGCCGGATGAAGCGTCAGCAGGCCTTCATGAGCTCGATGATCAGCACGGTGAAGAAGAAGGGCCTGGAGCCCACCACCCTGCTGCCGCTGG
Organism: Kitasatospora sp. NPDC057692; assembly: GCF_042799475.1. Lineage (NCBI taxonomy): Bacteria > Bacillati > Actinomycetota > Actinomycetes > Kitasatosporales > Streptomycetaceae > Kitasatospora > Kitasatospora sp. NPDC057692. The sequence goes on from NZ_JBHVIV010000052.1 coordinate 18,629, forward strand.
CCGACGCCGCCACCAAGTCGCTGCGCGTCGACGAGGGGCTCGGCACCGTCGACAAGCTGATGTCCTTCGCCCTGTCGCTGAAGAACATCGACCTGCACGACCTCAAGTTCGTGACGCCGCCCTGGCGTTACAACGAGGCCAACCTCGACCTGGTGAAGCCGGACGTGGACCGGCTGTGGGAGGCGATCCGCGCCGACCGCACCCTGGACGGCAAGGACGCCACCGGCCAGCAGCCCGACGCGCCCGCCACCCCGGAGCCCCCGGCCACGCCCGAGGCCCCGCCGACCACCACCGCGCCCCCCGCGCGCACCGCCCCGGCGGTCCCGGTCAAGGTCTACAACGGAACGACCGTCAACGGCCTGGGCGCCAAGGCGGGCGAGGCCCTGAAGGCGGCCCAGTTCACCGTCGGCCTGGTGACCCAGGCGAAGACCACCAACAAGCTCACCACCACGATCGAGTACGGCGCCGGGCAGAAGGCCAACGCCGAGAAGGTCGCCGAGCTGTTCCCCGGCGCCACCCTCACCCCGATCTCGGTTGCCGGCCTCAACGTCGTCCTCGGCAAGGACTACGCCGACGCCAACGGCGGCGCCGCCACGACCGCCCCGGGCGCCTCGTCGGCCCCCGCCGCGCCCGCCCCGCTGCCCTCCTCGGTCACCGAGGAGGCCCGCTCGGCCGACGACGACATCTGCGCCAACACCACCTACGGCTCGGGCGGCTGACCCCGCGACATCCCGCCGGCGCGGAACGGCGACCACCGGACGACGAGCGGGGCCCCGGCCGGGGCCCCGGCCGGGGCCCCGCTCGCGTTCGCGTCCGATGTCCGATCAGGGCCAGACGAGGCAGTACAGCTGGTGCCCGGCCTCGTGCAGCCGGTTGGCGAAGTCCTGCCACTCGTGCAGCATGCTGTAGATCACGAAGGCGTCGCGCGGGTTCCGGCGGTCGGGGACGGTGGACCAGATGAAGGCGGCGGCGCCGAGTTCGGTCTCGTCCGCCGTGCGGAGCGGTTCGACGACGTTCTGCGGCAGCTGGACGACGGCGTAGTCCGGGTGCAGCACGACCAGTTCCAGCGGCGGCACCTGGTGCAGCGGCACGCCCTGGATGCCGGTGAGGACCATCGCGCTCATGGTCTCCGGCTTGATCTTGGTGGAGAGGTGGCCGGTGGGGGAGCCACTGGTCTCCATCAGGTCGCCGAGCCGGCCGAGCGAGCCGAGCTCGCCCGCGTCCAGCCCGAGGCCGCCCGGACCGAGGGCGGTCGGGACCCGGGCCGCGGTCGCCCGGTCGGGTGCGCCGAAGTACTTGTACGTCACCCCCACGCGTCCCTCACTCCGCCTCTCGCGGCCACGACCGCTACGCCCCGTTCCCGCTCCCTTACCCCCGCGTGCGGCCCCGGCGGGCCGGCGGGGGCCACCCGCGGCCTCGTCGTGGCCGTCCTGCGCCTCGGACACTCGGACCATCCTCACCGGAATTCGCCGGAATCGACAGACCCCCGCACGTCCGGTGTCCCGACCGGACGTGCTCCTTACCCGTCATGCGCCGCCGTACCCAGTCGCGGTACGCGGCAGTCCTCTCCACACCCCTGCATCGACCCGGAGCGCCTGTCCGTCCTCGCGGCCGGAGGAACTCCGGAGACACTCCGGGTACATAGTCTGACTGGTCCGGGTGGCCGGCGCAGCCAGGGGTCCCGTTGTACGGATAACCGTACAGACTCGGGCGCCCGGATCATCGTTCCAGATGATGAGGTCCGACATGCAGAGGTGAAGGACACGATTTGAGACCATGTCTCCCGTGAGCTACCCCTACGAAGCACCCAAGTCCCAGTCGCTCTTCGATCGCGCGTCGGTCGTGACCCCCGGCGGCGTCAACTCCCCGGTGCGCGCCTTCCGCGCCGTCGGCGGTACGCCGCGCTTCATGGTGTCCGGCACCGGCCCCTGTCTGACCGACGCCGACGGCCGCGAGTACGTCGACCTGGTCTGCTCGTGGGGCCCGATGATCCTCGGCCACGCGCACCCGGCCGTGCTCGACGCCGTGCAGCGGGCGGTGGTCCGCGGCACCTCCTTCGGCACCCCGGGCGAGGGCGAGGTCGAGCTGGCCGAGGAGATCGTCGCCCGGGTCGCCCCGGTCGAGCAGGTCCGCCTCGTCTCCTCGGGCACCGAGGCCACCATGTCGGCGATCCGGCTGGCCCGCGGCTTCACCGGCCGCGCGAAGGTCGTGAAGTTCGCCGGCTGCTACCACGGCCATGTGGACGCGCTACTGGCCGCCGCCGGTTCCGGCGTCGCCACCTTCGGCCTGCCGGACACCCCGGGCGTCACCGGCGCCCAGGCCGGCGACACCATCGTGCTGCCCTACAACGACCTCGCCGCCGTCGAGGAGGCCTTCCGGGCCCACCCCGGCGAGATCGCCTGCGTCATCACCGAGGCCTCGCCCGGCAACATGGGCGTCGTCCCGCCGCTGCCCGGCTTCAACGGCGGCCTGGCCCGGCTCTGCCGGGAGAACGGCGCGCTGTTCATCTCCGACGAGGTGATGACCGGCTTCCGCGTCTCCAAGGCCGGCTGGTACGGCCTGGAGGCGGCGAACGAGGGCTGGGCGCCCGACCTGCTGACCTTCGGCAAGGTCATGGGCGGCGGCTTCCCGGCCGCGGCCTTCGGCGGCCGCGCCGACGTGATGGCCCACCTCGCCCCGGCCGGCCCGGTCTACCAGGCCGGAACCCTCTCCGGGAACCCGATCGCCACCGCGGCCGGCCTGGCCCAGCTGCGCGGCTGCACCGACGAGGTCTACGCGACGGTCGACCGGGTCGCCGCCGAGGTCTCCGGCCTGGTCTCCGCGGCGCTCGCCAAGGAGGGCGTGGCGCACCGGCTGCAGACCGCGGGCAACATGTTCTCGGTGTTCTTCACCGAGGACGCCGTGACGAACTACGCCGAGGCGAAGACCCAGGAGGCGTTCCGCTTCACCGCGTTCTTCCACGCGATGCTCGCCGAGGGCGTCTACCTGCCGCCGTCCGCGTTCGAGTCCTGGTTCGTCTCCGCCGCGCACGACGAGCGGGCGCTGGAGCGGATCGCCGCCGCACTGCCCGCCGCCGCCCGGGCCGCCGCCGAAGCCGCCGCCTAGGCCCCGCCGCCCTTACGAGTCCCAGGAGTACTGAGAAGTGAGCAGCAAGGACATCACCGTCGTCCACCTGATGCGGCACGGTGAGGTGCACAACCCGGAGGGGGTCCTGTACGGGCGACTGCCGGGCTACCGGCTGTCCGAGCTGGGCCGCGAGATGGCCGAGCGGGTCGCCGAGGACCTCGCCGGGCGGGACATCACCCATGTGGTGGCGTCCCCGCTGGAGCGCGCCCAGGAGACCGCCGCGCCGATCGCCGCGTCGCACGGCCTGGACGTCGCGGTGGACGGGCGGCTGATCGAGGCGGAGAACATCTTCGAGGGCAAGACCTTCGGAGTGGGCGACGGCTCGCTGCGCAACCCGTCCTACTGGAAGTACCTGACCAACCCGTTCAAGCCCTCCTGGGGCGAGCCGTACCTGGAGCAGGCGGTGCGGATGATGGGTGCGCTGGCCGCGGCCCGGGACGCCGCGCGCGGGCACGAGGCGGTCTGCGTCAGCCACCAGCTGCCGATCTGGATCGTCCGCTCCTTCGTGGAGCGCCGCCGGCTCTGGCACGACCCGCGCAACCGGCAGTGCTCGCTGGCCTCGCTGACCAGCTTCACCTACGAGGGGGACCGGATCGTCTCGGTCGGCTACCGCGAGCCGGCCCGCGACCTGCTGCCGGCCCACCTGGTCGGCAAGGGCGGCAAGAGCAAGCCGGTGGGCAAGAGCTTCGGCGCCTGAGGCGCCTCAGGCGCCCGGGCTGTTCGGGCCGTCAGGGCCGCCCGGGACCCGGTCGCGGCACGGGGCGATTCCGGGTACGCCGAGAAAGCCCGGACGCGCGGAACGGTGTTCATGGTTCCCGATCCGGTGTAAGAGCCGCGTGAGTAAGACCTGGGTCACACCCCCGCGACACCAGGGTCAATGGTCCCGCCGCAGGTCAGAGGGGGTCCGGCAGACAACGCCGGGCCCCCCGGGGTCCGCCCGCGACTCCATGCGAAACTTTTCACATGTCTGGCATGACGCGCCCCCGTCCCCGTCTCGCCGCCGCCGCGGTCACCGCCGCCGCTGCCGCGCTGGTCCTCACCGGTTGCAGCTCCTCCGGCTCCTCGGCCGGTGGCGACGGCCAGATCGGTTTCGTCACCGCCAAGGGCAGCAACATCTCGACCGCCGAGGCCGGCCACCGCCAGGACGCGCCGGACATCGGCGGCACCACCCTGGAGGGCACCCCGGCCAGGCTCTCCGACTACCGCGGCAAGGTCGTCGTGATGAACGTCTGGGGCTCCTGGTGCGGCCCCTGCCGCTCGGAGGCCGACGACCTCCAGCGGGTCTGGGAGAAGTACAAGGACCAGGGCGTGCAGTTCCTCGGGATCAACACCCGGGACACCGAGATCAAGAACGCCGTCCGCTTCGAGCAGGAGAAGGGCGTCACCTTCCCCAGCATCTACGACCCGGCCGGCGCCGAGCTGCTCAAGTTCCCCAAGGGCAGCCTCAACTCGCAGTCCATCCCGACCACCCTGGTGATCGACCGGGAGGGCAGGCTGGCCGCCCGGGCCGTCGGCGGCCAGACCGACGACGCCCTGGAGTCGATGCTCCGGCCGATCGTGGCGGAGCAGCAGAAGTGAGTGCGGCGCTGCTCCTCGCCGACAACACCGGGACCATCCAGAGCGGGGCGCTGCTGATCGCGGCGCCGATCGCGCTGGCGGCGGGCCTGGTGTCGTTCTTCTCGCCCTGCGTGCTGCCGCTCGTCCCCGGCTACCTCTCCTACGTGACCGGCTTCTCCGCCGCCGACCTCGCGGACGCGCGCGGTGCCCGCCGCGGCCGGATGCTGGCCGGCGCGGCGCTGTTCATCCTCGGCTTCACCGCCGTGTTCGTCTCCAGCGGCGCGCTGTTCGGCCAGTTCGGCGACACGCTCAAGGAGCACCAGGCGGTCATCAGCAAGGTGCTCGGGGCGCTCACGATCGTGATGGGCCTGGCCTTCATGGGCATGGTGCCCGGCCTGAGCATGCGGGAGGTGCGCACCCACCGCCGCCCGGTGATCGGCCTGCTCGGCGCGCCACTGCTCGGCGTGGTCTTCGGGGTGGGCTGGACGCCGTGCATGGGCCCGACCCTGGCCACCGTCACCAACCTCGCGCTCAACCAGGCCGACGCCCAGCGCGGTGCGCTGCTGATGTTCTTCTACTGCATGGGCCTCGGCGTACCGTTCGTCGTGGCCGCGGTGGCCTTCCGGCGGGCGCTGGGCGCCTTCGGCTGGGTCAAGCGGCACTATCCGCTCGTCATGCGGATCGGCGGCGGCATGCTCGTCGTGGTCGGTCTGCTGCTGGTCACCGGGGTCTGGGACTCCATGGTGAGTGACCTGCAGAACCAGTTCGCCGACTTCCAGATCGGAATCTGACCCGTGACCAAGACCACGACCGACCGCGAACAGCGCGCGGCCGCGGCGCAGGGGGCGACCGAGGACGCGGCCGAGCGGCTCACCACCGCCCCGGCCGACTCCGACGGTCCCACCGGCATCGGCGTGCTCGGCTGGCTGCGCTGGATGTGGCGCCAGCTGACCTCGATGCGGGTCGCGCTGATCCTGCTGTTCCTGCTCTCGCTGGCCGCCATCCCCGGCTCGCTGATCCCGCAGAACGGCCAGAACCAGTTCAAGGTCCAGGCCTGGAAGGCGCAGCACACCACGGTCGCGCCGATCTACGAGAAGCTCCAGCTGTTCGACGTCTACAGCTCGGTCTGGTTCTCGGCGATCTACATCCTGCTGTTCGTCTCGCTGGCCGGCTGCATCGTCCCGCGCACCTGGCAGTTCGTCGGCGTGCTGCGCTCCCGGCCGCCGGCGGCGCCGCGCAACCTGACCCGGATGCCGGTGTACGCGGCCTGGCGCACGGACGCGGACGCCGCGGCCGTCAGCTCCGCCGCCCACCGGCTGCTGCGCGGGCGCCGGTTCCGCGCGCACCTCGACGGCGGCACCGTGGCGGCCGAGAAGGGCTACCTGCGCGAGGTCGGCAACCTGGTCTTCCACCTGTCGCTGTTCGCGCTGCTCGGCGGCTTCGCCTGGGCGAGCCTGGCCAGCGGCACCGGCGGCAAGCTGCTGGTCGAGGGCGACGGCTACGCCAACACCATCACGCAGCTGGACGACTTCACCGGCACCCGGTTCTACGGCTCCGACGACCTCGACCCCTTCTACGTGAAGCTGAACAGCTTCACCTCGAAGTTCCAGACCAACGGCGAGCAGATCGGCAGCGCCCGGCAGTTCACCGCGCACGTCGAGTACTACGACGGCAGCGACCCGTCGAAGCTCAAGCCGGGCAAGGTCGAGGTCAACCACCCGCTGGAGGTCGGCGACAGCAAGTTCTACCTGATCGGCCACGGCTACGCCCCGGTGGTCACGGTCAGGAACGCGGCGGGCGAGGTCGTCTACACCGGCGCCACCCCGTTCCTGCCGCAGGACGGCAACCTGACCTCCACCGGCGTCATCAAGGTCTCCGACTACGGCGAGAAGGACGGCAGGAAGACCCAGCTGGGCCTCTCCGGCTTCTTCCTGCCGACCGCCCCGGTGGCCTTCGACCGGAACACCGGCCCGCGCTCGCTGTTCCCCGGTGACGCGGACCCGGCGCTGGTGCTCAACGTCTACGCGGGCGACCTGGGCACCGACTCCGGTCTGCCGCAGAACATCTACCAGCTCAACACCAAGAACCTGACCCAGCTCCAGCAGGACGGCCAGCCGGCCAAGGCCCGGCTGAAGCCCGGCCAGGGCTGGACCCTGCCGGACGGCTACGGCACGGTCACCTTCGAGGGCTACAAGCAGTGGGCGAGCTTCAACGTCTCGCACCGCCCGGGCAACGGCATCGCCCTGGCCGGGGCGGTGGCGGCGATCGCCGGCCTGGTCGGCTCGCTGTTCATCCAGCGGCGCCGGATCTGGGTGCGGGCGGTGGCCCTGCCGGACGGCGGGACGCTGGTCGAGCTGGCCGGGCTGGGCCGCAGCGAGTCGGCGAAGATCGCCGAGGAGCTGGCCGCGCTCGCGGTGGACCTCCAGGACGACGCGCCGGCGCTCGACGACGAGCCGGACGACGACGAGTCGGAGGACGAGCCCGACGACGAGCCCGATGAGGGCGGCACCACCGGGGCCGACAAGGCCTCGGCACCCGCGACATCCGCAGTTCCCGCCGACCCGAACTCCAAGGAGTAGACGGTGCACCTCGCCTCGTCGGTCGACCCGCAGCTGGCCGACCTGTCCAACAAGCTGATCTATTCGGCGATGGCCGTCTACCTGATCGCCATGTTCGCCTACATGTTCGAGTGGACCTTCGGTGCCAAGGGCGCCGTCGCGGTCCGCTCCATCGAGCAGGCGGGCGTGGCCGGGAGCGTCGCCGAGGCCGAGGCCAAGGCCAAGGGCGCCAAGAAGGTCACCGTCACCGTCGCCTCGGCGCGCGGCGGCACCACCACGCTCACCCGCACGGCGCTGGCCGGCGAGGGTGCCACGGTGGTGACCAGCGGGCGCGGCGACGAGGACGTCGACGGCCCCGGCGCGGCCGGCACCAGCGAGAAGGCCGACCTGTCCGGGCGGATCGCGGTCTCGCTCACCGCGCTCGCCGCCCTGCTGCACGCGGGCGGCGTGCTCACCCGCGGCCTGTCGGTCTCCCGCTGGCCGTGGGGGAACATGTACGAGTTCTCCTGCGCCTTCGCGCTCGCCATGACGGTCGCCTTCCTCGGCCTGCTGGCCGCGAAGAAGTCGGTCCGCTGGCTCGGCCTGCCGGTCGCCGTCGCGGTGCTGCTGACCCTCGGCATCGCCACCCAGGTGCTCTACACCGAGTCCGAGCAGCTCGTCCCGGCGCTGCACTCGTACTGGCTGGCGATCCACGTCGCCACCGCGATCGTCTGCGGCGGTGCCTTCTACGCGGCGTTCATCACCACCCTGCTGTACCTGGGCAAGGACTCCTTCGACCAGCGGATGGCGGCCGGCCTGGCCAAGGGCCCGCTCGGCACCTCGCCGTCGATCTGGCGCCGGCTGCCCGCCGCCTCGACCCTGGACAAGCTGTCCTACCGGATCAACGCCCTGGTCTTCCCGCTGTGGACGTTCACCATCATCGCGGGCGCGATCTGGGCCGAGGCCGCCTGGGGCAAGTACTGGGAGTGGGACCCGAAGGAGACCTGGTCGTTCATCACCTGGGTCGCCTACGCGTGCTACCTGCACGCCCGCGCCACCGCCGGCTGGAAGGGCCGCAAGGCCGCGTACCTGGCCCTCGCCGCGTTCGCGTGCTGGCTGTTCAACTACTACGGCGTGAACATCTTCGTCACCGGCAAGCACTCCTACGCGGGGATTTGACCGGGACCGGAAACCACCCACCGGCCCGGCACTCCGAAGGAGGAAGCCGGGCCGAGGTGCGACAGGGGTAGTTCGTGCCGACCGCCCGGTCCGGCACGGGGAGGAACTGAGGAGGAAATCGCGCAATGGAGTGCGACGAGGTCATGCTGACCGTCCGAATCACCGCCGCCGAGCACCTGCTGCTCCGCCGGCTCGCCCAGGGCCACCGCGGCGACGTGTCCGAGGTGGTGGCCGACGGGTTGCTGGACATCATCCCCACGGTCAGCTCGCCGGCCGACGCCTACCGGCTGCTGGGCGCCCTCGCGGCCCCCGCGCCGTGCGCGCTGACCGTCTGGCTGCCGGCGCCGCTGGCCGATCTGCTGGTGCCGGGCGCGGCCCGGATCGCCCAGGTGACGGAGGTGCGGATCGGCTCGGCCAGCGCGATGCTGGGCGCCGCGCTGCGGCTGTGGCTCGCCCAGGACCCGGGGCGGCTGGCGGAGAACCTCTCCGTGATGCACGCCGGGCGGCCGTCCGCGCTGGTGGCCGCCTGACGCGCCCGGGGCCGCCGGGAGGCGGGCTCAGCTGGCGAGCGGCAGACCGCGGCGGGCCGGGGCCGGCGCGGTCGCGGTCGGGCCGCCGTCGGCCGGTCCGGTGAGCAGCCGGGCCTCGGCCACCGTGCGGCCCTCCTGCACCAGCAGGACCCGCAGCGGGGGCCGTCGCCCACTGCCGCCGGCGGTCTCCTGCCCGGCCTCCCGGACCGCCCGCACCACACAGGGGCGGTCCGGCGCGATCGGGTCGTGGAAGGCCGTGAGCAGCTCCAGCGGCACCACCCGGTCCGGGTGGTGCAGCCGCTGGGCGGCCTGCCGGGCGGCCTCCAGGACGAGCATCCCGGGCAGGTGGCCGGGCGCCGGGTCCATCGGGTCGAACAGCACCGGGTGGCGGGCGTCCGCGTGCAGCAGCCAGCTGCCGGGCAGCAGCGCGGGGCCGAGCACGACGTCGGCGGCCTGCTGACGGCCCACCAGCTCCGGGGCGGTGGCCTGGTCCGGGAACCGGAGCGGGGCGGCTGCCCGGCCGGGGCCGCGCAGCCGGTCGTACGCGGCGGGGGAGAGGACCCGCAGCCCGCCGGAGCCGCGGCCGACCGGGCGGCCGTCGCGTTCGACCTCGGCGTGCACCCGCAGCGCGGCCAGCCGGCCGTGCCGCATCCGGACGTCGTGGCAGGTGATCCGGAGCATCAGCTCGGTGGGGGCGGCGGTGACCGCGAGACCGTCCAGCCCGGCCGGGCCGAGGGTGTAGCCGAGTTCGTCGAGCACCGCGTGGTGGTCGTGCGGGACACCGAAGCCGGCGTGGCCCACCAGCAGGGCGGCCTGCCGGATCGTCTCGGCCATCAGCACCGGGTCGTGGTGCCGGTCGCCGGGCAGCCGGTAGAAGCCGTGCAGCCGGGGCCATTGGGCGCCGAGCAGGAAGTCGTACGGGCCGGTGGCCTGCCAGCCGGTGATGAGCACCTCGGCGACCGAGGAGCGGCGCACCAGGTGGCGCGAGACGGTCCGTTCGTGGAAGGCGTAGCGGCCGGGGCCCGGTGGGAGGGGGCCGGGGTGGGGATACGGGGTGTCGCCGTCCATCGCGGTGAACACTGGCATGACGGGCCCCACTCCCGGGTGTCGGTCGGCCGGCCGTGCGGGCGGCCCTGGCAAAACATACAGGCCACCCGGTTTCTGCTCCCCCTGCGGGGTCGCCACCTGGGCACACCCGCCGTGCCCACCGTACCCGGGCGCCGGCCTGCGGCAACGTCCGGCCGGCCCGCTCCGGCCCTTGGGCGGGGGGCTGTTGCCCCCTGGACGGAGGGGGTCGGGCAGGGGCTAGATTAGATACCAACCATGCGGTTTCGGGCGGGCGCGGGGCGCCGCCGACGGTCCGCAGACGGGGCGCCGCGGCAGCGACGGCGGCGCCGTGACAGCAACCGGGCGGGCCGCAGCCCGTCGCGGCCGGGGCCGGAGGGGCCGAGTGGCTAAGCAGGAACGGGCGGGGCGAACCAGGCAGGCCGTGCTGCTCGCCGCGGCGGACACCTTCGCCGACGCGGGTTTCGAGTCGGCCAGCCTGGTGGACATCAGCCGCCGGGCGGGCGTCAGCAAGGGCGCGCTCTACTTCCACTTCGTCTCCAAGCAGGCGCTGGCCGACGGGGTCCGCACCGAGGCCGTCGACGCCGTCGGCCTGGCCGTGCTGCGCGCGCTGCGCGGCGGCGGGCCGGCCGTCCAGGCGCTCGTCGACCTCACCCATGAACTGGCCCGGCTGCTGCGCGAGGACGTGGTGGTCCGGGCCGGCGTGCTGCTCGGCCTCGGCGGCCGGCCCGCGGGCTGCGCCGCGGGCGCGGTGGTGGCGCCGGCCGGCTCGCCGCCGGAGCCCTCGGCGGAGGCCTGGCGGAGCCTGACCGCCGTCTTCCGCGCCCTGCTGGACCGGGCCGCGGAGGCCGGGGAACTGCGCCCCGGGCTCGACCGGGAGCAGGCGGCCGGACTGCTCACCACCCTGGCGGCCGGACTGGTCCTGTTCGCCGCCGAGTCCACCGGCCGGCTCGCCCCCGCCGCGATCAGCGGCCTGTGGTCGGCCGCCCTCCCCTCCCTCGTCCCGGCCGACCGCCTGACGGCCTACCGGATCTAAGGCGCGCCGGCGCCGGGCCGGGAAGGCCCGGAGGCGAGCGGGCGAGCTGCACAGCGGTCGATGGTGTCCAGGCGGGTGAGGGCGGGCGGGGCGACCAGGCCGGGCAGCAGCAGGGCCCAGAGGTCGGCCATCCGCTGCAGCAGGTCCGCGCGGTCCGTCAGCACCTGCGAGCTGAGCTGGATGCCGGTCACCGCGCCGGTGATCACCCCGGCGGCGGCCGCCGGCCGCACCCCCGGGCGGAGCTCTCCGGCCTCCAGCGCGTGCTCCAGCAGCTCGCGCGCCGCGTCCGTCCAGCCCTGGTAGGCGCCGACCTGCGGCTGGGTGAAGCTGCCGTGCTCGATGGTCAGCCGGATCGCGCCGCGCAGCAGCGGGTCGTCCAGCAGCGCGTGCGCGAAGGCGTAACCGAGGTCGATGACGGTCTGCATCGGGCTCTCGGAGGCCGGCTGCCAGGTGGCCAGCCAGCCCTCCTGGCCCTCGATCACGGCGAGCGCCAGCTCCTCCTTGGAGGGGAAGTGGAAGTAGAGCGCGCCCTTGGTGACGCCGGCCCGTTCCAGGATCTCGGCCATGGTGGCGCCCGCGTAGCCGCGTTCGTCGAACACCTCGGCCGCGGCGCGCAGCACGGTCTGGCGGGTCGCCAGCGCCCGGGCCTGCCTGGGCATCGCAGCCTCCCTGATCTCTGTCGTCGGCAGCTGCTGGATCCTACGGCGGCGGGCCGGGCGGCGGCCTCCGTACCGCGCGGTAGCGATCCTTTCGAGCCGCTCCGGGCGCCGGTGCGCGCCCGTCGCGCGGCCGACCGCCGGGGGAGGAACGCCGCCGGCCGGCCACCCCGGTGTGCGGGTGGCCGGCCGGCGGTCGGACGTCCTGTCCGGGTCCTCGGTCGAGCCGTCAGGCGGCCCACTGCCAGCTGACCGGCGAGTAGTACGCCGGGCGGCGCTCCAGGCGCTGCCAGTTGGCGATCGGCTCGACCGGCGAGGCGGCGGCCGCCGCCTGCTGGGCGGCCGCGGCGCGGGCCATCAGCACGGCGGTCAGGGCGGCGAGCTCCTCGTCGGAGAGCGAGCCGCGGACGATGCGGACGAGTGGTTCGGCGGAAGCGGTCATGGTCCGGTTCTCTCCCGGCGGATGGTGGTGGTCGGTCGTCGTCGGCGTGCCCGGCGGTGCGGTGCCCGGCCGGGCGGCGCTGCTACATCGGGGGGTTGCCGTGCTTGCGGCTCGGCAGGTCCGCGTGCTTGGTGCGCAGCATGGCCAGCGAGGACGCCAGGACCTGACGGGTCTCGGCGGGGTCGATGACGTCGTCTACGAGGCCGCGCTCGGCCGCGTAGTACGGGTGCATCAGCTCGCTCTTGTATTCCTTGATCTTCTGGTTGCGCATCGCGTCCGGGTCGTCGGCGGCGTTGATGTCCCGGCGGAAGATGACGTTGGCGGCGCCCTCGGCGCCCATGACGGCGATCTCGTTGGTCGGCCAGGCGAAGGAGAGGTCGGCGCCGATCGAGCGCGAGTCCATGACGATGTAGGCACCGCCGTAGGCCTTGCGCAGGATCAGCTGGATCCGCGGCACGGTCGCGTTGCAGTAGGCGTAGAGGAGCTTCGCGCCGTGCCGGATGATGCCGTCGTGCTCCTGGTCGACACCGGGCAGGAAGCCGGGGACGTCGAGCATGGTGACCAGCGGGATGTTGAAGGCGTCGCACATCTGGACGAAGCGCGCGGCCTTCTCGCTGGCGTTGATGTCCAGGACGCCGGCCAGGGACTGCGGCTGGTTGGCGATGATGCCGGTGACGTGGCCGTCGATCCGGGCGAGCACGCAGAGCACGTTGGTGGCCCAGCGCTCGTGGACCTCCAGGTACTCGCCGTGGTCGACGATCTCCTCGATCACCTTGCGCATGTCGTACGGCCGGTTGCCGTCGGCCGGCACCAAGTCCAGCAGCGACTCGTTGCGGCGGTCCACCGGGTCGTCGTTGACGGCCGCCGGGGGCATCTCGCGGTTGTTCTGCGGCAGCAGCGACAGGAGGTAGCGGACCTCCTCGATGCAGGACTGCTCGTCGTCGTAGACGAAGTGCGAGACGCCGGAGACCCCAGCGTGCACGTCGGCGCCGCCGAGCCCGTTCTGGCTGATCTTCTCGCCGGTGACGGCCTGGACGACGTCCGGGCCGGTGATGAACATCTGCGAGGTCTCGCGGACCATGAAGACGAAGTCGGTCAGGGCCGGCGAGTAGGCCGCGCCGCCGGCGCAGGGGCCGAGCATCACGGAGATCTGCGGGATGACGCCGGAGGCCCTGGTGTTGCGCTGGAAGATGCCGCCGTAGCCGGCCAGGGCGGTGACGCCCTCCTGGATGCGGGCGCCGGCGCCGTCGTTGAGGGAGACCAGCGGGGCACCGGCCGCGATGGCCATGTCCATGATCTTGTGGATCTTCTGGGCGTGGGCCTCGCCGAGCGCGCCGCCGAAGATCCGGAAGTCGTGGGCGTAGGTGAAGACCGTCCGGCCGTGCACGGTGCCCCAGCCGACGACGACGCCGTCGGTGTGCGGCTTCTTCGCCTCCAGGCCGAAGCCGGTGGCGCGGTGCCGGCGCAGCGGCTCGACCTCGTGGAACGAGCCCTCGTCGAGCAGCAGGTCGATGCGCTCGCGCGCGGTGAGCTTGCCCTTGGCGTGCTGGGCCTCGGTGGCCTTCTCGCTCGGGCCGCGCCGGACCTGCTCGCGCAGTTCGTGCAGTTCCGCGACCCTGCCCCGCACGTCCGCGGGGACGTCGGGGGCGTCGTCGACCGGCGCCTGGTGCACAACCGTCATCTCGAACCACTCCAAAGGTGAGGGAACTGTCCGACAGCCAACGTCTGCGATGCCCCCGGCTGCGAATCACTTCTTCACTTATGACTGTACGAGGGGCCGCACGCTGGTTTCGGCGTCGATTCCGTACAAGGTCGCGTCCGTTTAGATGTCAGGCCTGCACAGAAACCGAAGCGTTTCGGCCCGTGCGTCCGGTAGCTGTTCGATTACCCCGAGCTGTCGCCCGGATGACCTCCGGGTGAGCTGAACATGAGGAAACGCGCAGGTCAGGGCTGTCTCGATGAAGACTGCCAGGTGTGCCTCAAGGGGCGCTCAAGTGGCGCTTGGTGCGGTGGTGAAGACGGTGCCGAGGAGCCGGCGCCGCCCTCCCAGTCGTAGGGATGCGCCAAAAACACCGCAGCCCACCCGGTGGATGCCGGGTGGGCTGTCCGAGCGATGCGGGGGTCAGGCCCGCCGTCCCTCGTCAGGGTCGTCCTTGCCGCGCAGCTCGTTCTCGCGGCGGCGCAAATCCGCCTCCCACTGCTTGAGCATGTCCTCGTGCCCGTTGTCGTGCTTCTTCAACGAGGCGAGGAACTCGGGGTCGTCGTCCGGGGCGAGCGGACGGCCGTCGCGGCGGCGGTCGTACGCCGGGCCGGCCGCGCCCCGGCCGCCGGCCGGGGCGGTGCGCACCCCGCGCCGCTTGCCGGCCGCCAGCCAGGCGATCGAGCCGACGAGCGGGAAGAGCAGCACGATGATCACCCAGACCACCTTGGGGAGGTGCTTCACCTCCTCCTCGGGGGTGGTCAGGCAGTCGATGAAGGCCCACACCCACAGGGCGAGCGGGAGCACGAAGGTCAGGATCCTCAGCACGGCGGCGTTCTCCCCCGGGCGGCGTCGGTGGCGGTCGGGCCCCTCGGCGCGGCGTCCGGCGGCGGTGCGCCGCCTCAGCCGCTTCAAGGGGGCCCTTGACACAGGTCAGGCTATCGGGTGGCGGATACTGGCTGGCATGGCATACGACGATCTCCGCTCGTTCCTGCGGGCCCTCGACCGCGAAGGCGACCTCAAGCGCATCAAGGCGGAGGTGGACCCCTATCTGGAGATCGGCGAGATCGTCGACCGCGTGCAGAAGGCCAAGGGCCCGGCGCTGCTGTTCGAGAACGTCAAGGGCTCCACGATGCCGCTGGCGATGAACGTCTTCGGCACCGAGCGCCGGCTCGCCAAGGCGCTCGGCCTCAAGGGCCCGGAGGAGATCGGGGACAAGATCTCCGGCCTGCTGAAGCCGGAGCTGCCGCAGGGCTTCACCGGCTTCCGGGACGCCTTCGGCAAGCTCGCCTCGATGGCCCACGTGCCGCCGAAGCACGTGAAGGCCGGGGACGCCCCGGTGCAGGAGGTGGTGCTCACCGGTGACGACGTCAACCTGGACGAGCTGCCGGCGCTGTTCACCTGGCCGATGGACGGCGGCTCCTTCTTCAACCTGGGCCTGACCCACACCAAGGACCCGGACACCGGCATCCGCAACCTCGGCCTGTACCGGCTGCAGCGGCACGACCGCCGCACCATCGGCATGCACTGGCAGATCCACAAGGACAGCCGCAACCACGCCGCGGTCGCCGCCAAGCGGGGCGAGAAGCTGCCGGTCGCGATCGCCTTCGGCTGCCCGCCGGCCGTCACCTACGCGGCCACCGCGCCGCTGCCGGGCGACATCGACGAGTACCTGTTCGCCGGCTTCGTCGCGGGCGAGCGGGTGCGGATGGTGGACTGCAAGACGGTCCCGCTGCAGGTCCCGGCCGATGCCGAGGTGGTCCTGGAGGGCTGGCTGGAGCCGGGCGAGCTGCTGCCCGAGGGGCCGTTCGGCGACCACACCGGCTTCTACACGCCGCAGGAGCCCTTCCCGGCGCTGACGATCGACTGCGTGACGATGCGCCGCCGGCCGATCCTGCAGTCCATCGTGGTCGGCCGCCCGCCGACGGAGGACGGTCCGCTGGGCAAGTTCACCGAGCGCTTCTTCCTGCCGCTGCTGAAGATCATCATCCCGGACATCGTCGACTACGACCTGCCCGAGGCCGGCGGCTTCCACAACTGCGTGATCGTCTCGATCGACAAGAAGTACCCGAAGCACGCCCAGAAGACCATGCACGCCATCTGGGGCGCGCACATGATGTCGCTGACCAAGC
Source organism: Kitasatospora sp. NPDC057692 (assembly GCF_042799475.1). NCBI lineage: Bacteria > Bacillati > Actinomycetota > Actinomycetes > Kitasatosporales > Streptomycetaceae > Kitasatospora > Kitasatospora sp. NPDC057692. The sequence goes on from NZ_JBHVIV010000052.1 coordinate 34,588, forward strand.
TGATCATCGTGGTGGACTCCGACTGCGACGTCCACGACTACCAGGAGGTCGCCTGGCGGGCCTTCGGCAACGTCGACTACAGCCGCGACCTCACCGTGGTGGAGGGCCCGGTCGACCACCTCGACCACGCCTCCTACCAGCAGTTCTGGGGCGGCAAGGCGGGCATCGACGCGACCCGCAAGCTGCCCGAGGAGGGCTACACCCGCGACGGCGGCTGGCCCGAGATGGTCGGGTCCGACCCGGCGACCGCGGCCCTGGTGGACCGGCGCTGGAAGGAGTACGGGCTGTGAGCACCGCCGCCGCGCTCCCCGAGGTCCCGCCCGGCAAGGTCAAGGCCTTCCTGCGGCTGGTGATGATCGAGCACTCGGTCTTCGCCCTGCCGTTCGCCTACATCGCGGCGCTGACCGCGATGTTCCTGGCCGATGGACGGGTGCACTGGGGCGAGCTGTTCATCGTCACCGTGTGCATGGTGGGCCTGCGGACCTTCGCCATGGCCGCCAACCGGATCATCGACCGGGAGATCGACGCCCGCAACCCCCGTACGGCCAGGCGTGAACTGGTCACCGGCGCGGTGTCGCTGAAGACCGCGTACGTCGGCTCGGCGGTCGCCCTGGTGGTCTTCCTGGGCGCCGCGGCGCTGCTCAACCCGCTCTGCCTGGCGCTCGCGCCGGTCGCCGTGGTGCCGATGGTCGTCTACCCGTACGGCAAGCGGTTCACCGACTTCCCGCAGGCGATCCTGGGCCTGGCCCAGGCGATGGGCCCGGTGGGCGCCTGGCTGGCCGTCACCGGCACGTGGTCCTGGGACGCGGTCGTGCTGGGCGCGGCGGTCGGCATCTGGATCGGCGGCTTCGACCTGATCTACGCCTGCCAGGACGTGGCGTCCGACCGGGCGGGCGGCGTGCGATCGGTGCCGGCGCGGTTCGGCGTCCCGGCCGCGATCCGCGGCGCCCGCGCCTGCCACGTCGTCACCACGCTGCTGCTCGGCTGGTACGCGGTGCTCACCGACGCGGGCGTCGCGTTCTGGATCGGCCTGCTGGTGGTGGCCGGAGCCTTCGTCTACGAGCACACCATCGTCAAGCCGAACGACCTGTCGCGGCTCAACCGGGCGTTCTTCCAGACGAACGGCTTCGTCGGGATCTCGCTGTTCTTCTTCGCACTCGTGGACCTGGTGGTGCGCGGCCTCGGCGTCTGAGGCCGCGCCCCCCGGGGCCCTACTTCCCGCCCTCGTCGAGCGTGTGCTTGACGAGGGCGTTCGCGTGCCCGTGGCCGAGCCCGTGCTCGGCCTTGAGCCAGGCGACCAGCTCCATGTGCTTCGTCAGCGGGGAGGAGCGGATCAGCTCCTTCCAGTGCGCGATCGGCTGCCCGTACTTCTGCTCGATGGACGGGAAGTAGCTGGCGGGGCCCTTGACGGCGGGGGTCTCGCTCATGGGGTGGCACTCCTCGGGTTCCGGACGGTCTGCTGATGATGATCTTCACCCATGGAGCTTGACCGCGACAGCGCTCAGCCAGCCGAGGCCGAGCGCGGCGGCGAGGGTGAACGCCGACACGGTGGCGCCCGAGGCGGCGAAGCCGAGGAGCACGACGGCCGCGACGACGCGCGAGGCCAGGGCCCAGGGCCGGTCCAGGTGCCGGGCGAGGACGAGGAAGGCCGCGCACAGGGCGAGGAAACCGACCGTCCCGCCGGCCAGGTGCACCAGGCCGTGCCCGCTCAGCTCCGTCACCCGCCCCTCGGGCGCCCCCGTCGGGAAGCCCGCGCCGGGGTCGGCGGCGAAGAAGCCGTCCAGGACGAAGGACGCCCCGAACACCCCGATCAGCCGCGGCGCCCAGACGCTCCCCGGCAGCGCCCGCCGCACCCCGACGGCGCCCGCGACCAGCAGCGCGCCGGTCAGCAGGAACGCGGTCTGCTGGATCCACCCGAGCTCGCCGAGGCTGAGCTGGCTGAGCGCGTTGCGGGTGAAGTCGAAGCCCTCCCGGGTCAGTCCGCCGACGACGCCGACGGCGAGGAAGAGCGGCCCGCCGACCGCCCCGGCGGTCAGCAGCGGGCGGGTGGCGGTGGCGGGGGCGGTCTGCGCCGTCAGCGTGTTCGTCATGCCCGTAGGACCGGCGGCCGGACGGAAACTCATCGGACCGTGAATGTGAGCCGGGTCACAGGCGGGGCGGGGCGGGCGGGGGCGCAGATCGGCCAGTCCGTGCGACCGCCCGGCCGCCCGCGGCCCGCGCGGCCCGCGGGGTGGCGGCCGGCCCGTCCGCGCACGTCAGGCCGCCCCGGCCGCGGCCGTCCCGGGCCGGTCGCGGTGGCGGTGGAGGGGGTGGCGGGGTGGCCTGAATCCATATGACATATGAACTGTGACATTGTTCTGATCATCGGTCGGTGACAGGATCCACGCCAAATCTCCTTCCTTCAGCCTGACCCCACGTCGGGCTGCCCCCACTCGACGAAGGATTCGGCGTGCTCCTGCGCACCAGACTCTCCATGCTCGCGGCAGGCGTCGTCGCCTGTTGCGCCACGGCCACCGCCGTGCTGCCGACCCAGGCCTTCGCGGCGCCGCCCGTCGTCACCGCCGGGCCGGCCCCCGTCGCCCCGGCCGGTCCGGTCGGCCCCGCCGCCCCGACGGCCCCGACCACGACGACGGGGTCCGAGGACCCCGCCGAGCCCGCCGCCCCGCAGTCCCCGGCGCTGATCGGCGCGACGCGCCTGCTGGAGGAGCCGGCCGAGGCGAGCGCCCCCGCCCAGTTCAAGTCCCTCGCCGTGCAGAGCTGCACCCCGGCCGACTTCGCGGCCCGCACCGGGGCCGACCTGGTCGCCTTCATCAAGAGCTCGACCCCGGAGTGCGTCAACTCGCTGTACCAGAGCGCCGGCGCCGACCCGGGCATCTTCAACCAGGCCCGGATGCTGTCCGTCGCGGCCGCGCTCAAGGACGCGGCGGCGACCTACGCCGGCGACAACACGACCGGCATCGCACAGCTGGTGAAGTACCTGCAGGTGGGCTACTACATCCAGTTCAACTTCCCCACCGGGGCCGGACCGTACACCGGCGAGCTCGCCGCCGGCGTCACGTCCGCCCTGGACACGCTCTTCGCGGGCACCCGCTGGCGCGACGTCACCGAGGACAACGGCCGCATCCTCAAGGAGGTGGTGTGGCTCACCGACAGCGCCAACCTCCAGGCCCGCTACATGGGCGCCTACAAGCGGATCCTCGACGAGTACGACAACACCTACAACCAGTTCCCGCAGATGCGCAGCGCGGTCAACTCGGTGCTGTACTACCCGCTCTGGTTCGGCTACCGGAACGCGGACTTCGTCCGGGCGCTCGCGGCCGACCCGGCCCTGATCAACTCGCTCGCCGACTTCGCGATCAACCACCGGGACCTGCTCAGCGGGCCCCACGCCGTCCTCGACACCAACGCGGGCAACGACCTGGCCAAGTTCGCCGGATCCGGCCCCGCCGCCGAGGCCGTGGCCAAGCCCCTGGTCAAGAAGGTCCTGGACTCCGCCCCGCTGCTCTCGCCCTTCGGGACGCTGTACCTGTACACGGCCCGCCAGGCCGAGTACTTCGACTACGGCCAGTGCTCGTACTACGGCATCTGCGACCTGCGCGACAAGCTCGTCTCGGTGATCCTGCCGAACCAGCTGGTCTGCGACAACCGCATCCTCCAGGCCCAGTCCCTGTCGGCCGCCGAGCTGGCCACCGTCTGCGAGAGCCTGCGCAAGCAGGACGCGCTCTTCCACAGCGTGTCCAAGGACAACGGGGCCATCCCGAACCAGTACGCCAAGACCGTCACCTTCGGGATCTTCGCCAACAAGGCCGACTACACCACTTACTCGTGGGCGATCTACGGCAACAGCACCGACAACGGCGGCCAGACCGTCATGGACGCGACCGACCCGAACAGTCGGGCCGTGACCGTGATGTACCAGAAGGCCTGGAACGTCAACGACCCCGCCCGGGTGTGGAACCTCAACCACGAGTACACCCACTACCTCGACGGCATCTACAACCTGAAGGGCAACTACGACACCCAGTCGTCCGTCCCCAACAAGTGGTGGGTCGAGGGCCTCGCCGAGTACGTCTCGTACACCCACCGCGGCGCCACCGACGTCGACGCGATGAACCAGGCGGCCAAGCACACCTACAAGCTCAGCACGCTCTTCCAGAACACCTACGCCAACTCGGACTCGACCCGCATCTACCCGTGGGGCTACCTGTCCGTCCGGTACATGCTGGAGAAGCACCCGGCCGACGTCCAGGCCATGCTGGAGCGCTTCCGCGTCGCCGACTACACCGGCGGCTACGCGGTCTACAACAACCTCGGCACCTCCTACGACGCCGACTTCGACGCCTGGCTCGACGCCTGCGTCGCCGGTGCCTGCCTCGCGACCGGCCCGACCTCGCTGTTCGACAGCACGGTGAACGGCGCGACCGTCAGCCTGAACGAGCGCTCCGTGCAGACCGGCCCGGGCCGGATCACCGGCTACCGCTGGGACTTCGGCGACGGCACCTACTCGGACGAGCGCAGCCCGAGCCACACCTACGGCGTGCCCGGCCAGTACACCGTCGCGCTGACCACGACCGACGACACCGGCCGGATCGGCACCACGCAGGGCTCGGTCACCACGACCGCCCTCGGCCTGCCGACCTGCACCGAGCAGCGCGCCGACGCGATGGGCCGCAACTGCGCCCGGCCCGGCCGCGCCGCGACCGCGGGCAACACCGACTACCTGTACGTCTACCTGCCGGCCGGGACCACCACGCTGAAGGTCAGCACCCTCGGCGGCACCGGCACCGCGTACCTGTACTACAACGCCGGCACCTGGGCCTCGCCGAAGGCCTACACCGCCGCCTCGGCGGCCGCCGGCACCACCCAGTCCATCACCGTCACCAACCCCACGGCGGGCTACCGCTACCTGGGCCTCTACGCCGCCACCGACTTCAGCGGCGTCACGGTCACCACCCAGTTCTGACCCGCGACGGATCCACGCGCCCGGCCGGGCTCTCCCGGCCGGGCGTTCCGCGTTCCGCGGGCGGCCGAGCCGGTCGGATCCGACCGTCCGATGATCATTCGTCACTAGCATCGGCGCATGACCGACGAGACCGACGACTGGAAGTCCGACCGCATCGGCAGCGCCCTGCGCGGCGAGAACCCCACCGTCCTCCGCCGCCTGGACGCCGGCTTCGCGGTGATCGGGGACGTGCAGTTCCTGCCCGGGTACGCGATCCTGCTCACCGATCAGCCGGGGGTGCAGCGGCTCTCCGACCTGCCCCGGGCCCGCCGGCTCGCCTACCTGGAGGACCTCGACCGCCTCGGCGAGGCCGTCGAGCGGGCCTGCCGGGCGGCCGACCCGGCCTTCCGCCGGGTCAACCTGGAGATCCTCGGCAACACCGACCCGATGCTGCACGCCCACGTCTGGCCCCGCTACGACTGGGAGCCCGCCGACCTCGTCCGCCTCCCCGTCTGGCTCTACCCCCGCACCCACTGGACCGACCCCGCCCACGCCGTCACCCCCGCCCACGACCCCCTCCGCACCGCCATCGGCGCGGAGTTGGATGCGCTGCGGTAAAGGTCGGTGGTGCAGACCACTCGTTCTCGTGAATCGGCTGACCGGGGGCGGGACGGGTGGCCAACTCGCGCCTACGCTGCGGGACATGGACATCGCCATCGTGCTCTTCGACGACTTCGAACCGCTCGACGCGATCGGGCCGTACCAGGTGCTCGGCTATCTGCCGGGGGCCACCGTGCGGTTCGTGGCGGCGGGGGAGAAGGGCTCGGTGGCCGACAGCCTCGGGGGGATGCGGCTGGACGTGGCCGCCCGGTACGCGGACGTCGGCGAGTGCGACGTGCTGCTCGTCCCGGGCGGGCACGGCACCCGGCCGCTGATGGCGGACGAGGCGTTCCTCGACTGGCTGCGCCGCACCCACGCGGCCACCCGGTTCACCGCCTCCGTGTGCACCGGTGCGCTGCTGCTCGGGGCCGCCGGGCTGCTCGACGGCCTCGCCGCCACCACGCACTGGGCGGCGGCCGGTGAACTGGCCGCGTTCGGTGCCGAGTACACCCCCGAGCGGGTGGTGCGCCGGGGCCGGATCGTGACCGCGGCCGGCATCTCCGCCGGCATCGACATGGCGCTCCACCTCGCCGCCCTGCTCAGCGACGAGACCACCGCCCGGGCGATCCAGCTGCACGCGGAGTACGACCCCCGGCCGCCCTTCGACAGCGGCACCTGGGCGAAGGCCTCGCCCGCGGTGCGGGAGCGGATCCGGGCGCTCGGGTAGGCCGGAGGGGCGGGCCCACCACCCCGGCGGGCTCAGCGGAAGTGCTCGGCGTGCTCGGCCGCCCACTCCCGCAGCGTCCGCGCCGGACGGCCGGTGACCGCCGGGACGGTGTCGGACACCGGCTCCGGGGCGTCGATCCGGGCCGCGAGGAGGTCGAGCGCGCCCTCGGCGACCGGTGGCGGCCAGCCGCTCGCCAGCATCCGGCGGAGGGCTTCCGGGCGCGGCAGCTCCTCCCAGCGGACCGGTCGGCCGATCGCCTCGCCGATGATCCGCACCTGCTCCGCCCGGGTCGGCGAGGCCGGGCCGGTGAGGTGGTGCCGGGCCCCGTCGTGGCCGGGCCCGGTGAGCGCGCGCACCGCGACGGCGGCGATGTCCCGCTCGTCGACCGGCGTCGTCCCGGCCCCGCCGCCGAAGCCCCGGACGGTGCCCGACGCGCGGCTCTCGGCCGCCCAGCGCAGCGCGTTCGCCATGAACCCGTGCGGGCGGAGGAAGGTGTGCGGGGCGCCGCTCCCGGCGATCGCCGCCTCCAGCTCGGCATCCGGGCGCCCGGGCGACACCGGCCCGCGCCCGGGGACGTCCCGGACGGCGGCGGAGGACAGGAACACCATCCGGGCGCCCTGCGCGGTCAGCGCCGCCACCGCCGCCCCGGCGCCGTCCGCCGCGGCGAACGGCCAGACCAGGAACACCGCGTCCACACCCCGCGCGGCGGCCGCCAGGGACGCCGGGTCGGTGAGGTCGCCGGTGACGACCTCCGCCGCCGGCGGCAGTCGGCCCGCCGCCCGCCCGGGGTCGCGGCTCAGCGCCCGGACGGCCGTCCCGCGCTCCAGCAGCTGGGCGGTGACGTGCCGGCCGACCGTCCCGGTGGCGCCGACGACCAGGACCTTCCGGACGGCGCTCCACGCGGTGTCGGGGATTCGTGCGTTCAGCGGTTCTGCCATGCCTCGAACCTAGGAGCCCCGCGCTGGACGGCCCATGCGCTCCGCTCTCCGGTTCATGCGCGATCGTCTCGCACCGGGGCGGCCGCCGACCGCCCGCGCGGTACGGTCGGCCGTATGGACGTGCTCAGCGACGTGGTCGCCGTCATGCGGACCGGTGAGCCGCGGTCGGCGCGGGTGGAGTGGCACGGGGCGTGGGGGCAGCGCTTCCCCGGGGCGCCCGGGGCGGGCTTCCAGGTGGTCCTGCGGGGCTCCTGCTGGCTGCTGCGCGACGACGCGGAGCCGGTCCGGCTCGACGCGGGCGACGTGCTGCTGCTGTCCCGCGGGCAGGGCCACGGCCTCGCCGACCACCCGTCGACCCCGCTCGCCGAGCCGGCCTGCGACCCGCACAGCACCCCGCGGCGGCAGACCGGCGCCGTGGGAGGGGCGGACGGCCCTGGCGGCCCGGAGGAGCCCACCACCGTCACCCTCTGCGGCGCCTACCAGCTCGACCCGTCCCGCGCCCACCCGCTGCTGCGCGACCTGCCGGACGTCCTGCACCTGCCCGCCCGCCCGGACCGCCACCCCGAACTGCGCGCCGCCATGGGCCTGCTGGACAGCGAGCTGGCCGCTCCCCGGCCCGGCTCGGACGCCGCCGTCACCGCACTGCTGGACCTGCTGCTGCTCCTCGTCCTGCGCGCCTGGGCCGACGAACGGGCGCCGCTGGCCGACGGCCGGACCGGAGGCTGGGCGGCCGCCCTCGCCGACCCCGCCGTCAGCCGCGCCCTGGACGCCATCCACCGCTCACCGGAGCGGAATTGGACGGTGGAGACGCTCGCCGGCGAGGCCGGACTCTCCCGGGCGGCCTTCGCCCGGCGCTTCGCCGCGCTGGTCGGCCGCCCGCCGCTGGGCTATCTGACCTGGTGGCGGCTGACGACGGCGGCCCGCCGGCTGGACGGCACCGACGAGCCGCTGAACTCCATCGCCCGGCAGGTGGGGTACGGCTCCGAGTTCGCCTTCGCGCACGCCTTCAAGCGGGAGTTCGGCCTGCCGCCGGGCCGCTACCGCCGCGCGGCCGTCCGGCGGTGACGGCCCGGCGGCAGCGGCCCGGACCGCGGCTACCCGTGCAGGAAGGCCTCCAGGGCGGCGGCCAGGGCGACCGGCGTCTCGTGCATCGGGTAGTGGCCGGAGGCGGGCAACTGCTCCACCTCGGCGTTGGGGTAGTGGGCGAGGAAGGTGGCGCGCATCGCGTCGGCGGTCAGCAGGAGGTCGTGCTCGCCCACGAAGACCCGCACCGGCACGGGGTTCCCGGCGATCCGGTCCACCAGGTCGGCGGTGGCCCAGTCCCGCACGTAGCCGCCGAAGGCCTCGCGGGTGGACAGCTCCAGCGAGCGGTCCACCATCCGGTCGAGCCAGACCCGGCCGGCCCGCCGACCGGTCACCCGGTCCAGGATCTCGAACCGCTTCGCCCGGTCCTCGGCCGCGCCGTAGAACAGCGCCTCGCCGTCCGCGTCCATCGGGTACGGGCCCGCCGGGACGGGCGCCAGCCCGGCCAGCCTCCGCACCCGGTGCGGCGCCAGGGCGAGCACCTGCTGGACGGCCTTGCCGCCCATCGAGTGCCCGACCAGCGAGAAGTCCTGCCAGCCGAGCTGGTCGGCCAGGGCGAGCGCGTCGTCCGCGATCTCGGCCAGCGTGTAGGCGCCGGCCACGTCCTTGCGCTCGCCGTAGCCCCGGTAGTCGAGGAAGGCGTAGGTGAAGGCGGAGCCGTCCAGGTAGTCCGGGAACGGGCCCCAGCCCGCGCTGGTGCCGAACCAGTCGTGCAGCACCAGGACCTTGTGGGCGCCGGTGCCGACCAAGCGGTGAGGGATCGTCATGCGGGGCTTACTGCCCGGCGCGGGCGGGCTCCGAACCCGGTGCGCCGAGCCCGCGCCGAAACGCCAGGCCCGGGCGCCCGCCGACGACCGCGCCGCCCACCTCGGTGAACCCGGTACGGGCGAGCACCGCCCGGGAGGCCGCGTTGTCGACCGTGGTCACGGCGGTCAGCTCGTTCAGCCCGTAGGCGGTGGCGGCCAGTTCGCACACCAGCCGGACCGCGGCCCGCGCCACGCCCCGCCCGGCGGCCGACTCGCCGACCCGGTAGCCGAGTTCGGCGCTCCCGCCCGCCGCGTCCACCAGGTTGACCCGCCCGGCGATCCGCCCGCCGGAGTCCAGCACGACGTGGAAGTGGCAGGTGCCGCCGTCCTGTTCGGCGAGCAGCTCCCGGTGCCGCGCCGCGAACCCGGCCGCGGTGAAGTACGCGTCCCCCCGGTCCGGCACCGACCGCGCGAACCACTCCCGGTTCTCCCGCTCGAACGCCAGCACCGCCGCCGCGTGCCCGTCCGCCAGCCGCTCCAGCCGGATGCCGTCTGCTGTGGTCATCCGTCCATGGTCCTGTCCTGCGGCGGCCGCCGTCCAGTGTGGAGAATGCCCGTATGACAGCGGCGGGCGAGAGCGCACTGATCCTCCCGGTGCCGGAGGCGGAGGCCGTCGTCGGGCCCTGGCGCGAGCGGTACGACCCGTCGGCGCGGCTCGGTGTTCCCGCGCACGTCACGGTGCTGTACCCGTTCCTGCCGGCCGGCTGGACGCGGAGGTGCTCGGGGAGATCGGCGAGATCCTCGCCGCCCAGCGCGCGTTCGACCTCGTGCTCACCCACTGCGGGGACTTTCCCGGCGTCCACTACCTCGCCCTGGCGGCCGAGGGCGCCGCACGGGTGAGCGCGCTCACGGCCGCCGTCGCCGCCCGCTGGCCGGAGCACCCGCCCTACGGCGGACGGATTCGAGGAGGTCGTCCCGCACCTGCCGGTGGCCTACCGCGACGAGCCAGGGCTCGTCGGGGCCGGCCTCGCGCCGCACCTGCCGCTCGCCGCCCGGGCCGGGGCCGTCCGGCTGCTGGTCTTCGACGGTGCGCGCTGGGTCCGGCGCGCCGACTTCCCGCTGGGCTGAAAACCCTTCGACAGCGGGGCGCCGGCGCGCTGGACTGTCGGGTGTGACCTCGGAGTCCCTGGTGATCGACACCGCGCTGGTACGGCGGCTGCTCGTGGAGCAGTTCCCGCAGTGGGCCGGGCTGCCCTTGCGGCGGGTGGAGCCCGGGGGCTCGGACCATGTGATCCACCGGCTCGGGGACGAACTGGCCGTCCGGCTGCCGCGCGGGGCATGGGCGGCCGGGCAGGCGGAGAAGGAGGCGCGCCTGCTGCCCCGGCTCGCGCCGCACCTGCCGCTGGCGGTGCCGGCGCCGCTGGCCGTCGGCGAGCCCGCGCACGGCTACCCGTGGCACTGGTCGGTCGCCCGCTGGCTGCCCGGCGGGACGCCCGCCGGCCCCGCCGGGCTCGCCGACCTGCCCGCCGACGCGGTCCGCCTCGCCGGGTTCCTGGCCGCGCTCCGGGCGCTTCCGACGGTCCCCGGCCTCGCTCCGGGGGCGCACAACGACCACCTGGGCGCCCCGCTGGCCGGTCGTGACGCCGGAACCCGGGCGCAGATCGCGGCGGCCGGGGGCGCGTTCGACGCCCGCGCGCTCACCGCGCTCTGGGACGCCGCGGTGCGCGCCCCCGTCCACCGCGGTCCACCGGTCTGGTTCCACGGCGACCTGCACACCGGGAACCTGCTCGCCGTCGACGGGCGGCTCACCGCCGTCATCGACTTCGGCGGTCTCGGCGTCGGCGATCCGGCCTGCGACCTGGTCGTCGCCTGGACCCTGCTGGACGCCCCCGCCCGGGCCGCCTTCCGCGCGGTCCTCGGCGTCGACGACGCCGCCTGGCTGCGCGGCCGAGGCTGGGCCCTCACCACCGGCCTCAACGCGTACACCCACTACGCCGCCACCCACCCCCGGATCGCCCGCGCGACCCGCCACCAGATCGAGGCGGCGCTCTCCGGGCCGCACCATCCCCCGAAGGAGCCCCGATGATCGGCCAGTTGGAGTGCGTCGTCCTGGACTGCCCGGAGCCGGCCGTGCTGGCCCGGTTCTACGCCGGGCTGCTCGGCGGCGAGGTGGACCGGCCGGACCCGCGCTGGTCGCTGCACCCCGACTGGTCCACCCTGCACACCCCCGCAGGCCTGGTGCTCTGCTTCCAGCGGGTCGCCGACCACCGCCCGCCCCGCTGGGGCGACCCTGCGAGCCCCCAGCAGGTCCACCTCGACGTCCACGTCCCCGACCTGGCCACCGCCGAGCCCGCCGTCCTCGCCCTCGGCGCCACCCTCCTCCACGACGCCGGCCGCTGGCGCATCTACGCCGACCCGGCCGGCCACCCGATCTGCCTCCTCCCGGCCCGCCACTGAGCGTTCGGGGACACCGGCCCGGGCCTCAGGAGATGCGGCGGACCCGGCGGATGGCGAGGGTGATCAGCAGGGCGGTCAGGGCGAGGAAGATCCCGGTCTCGATGGTCTGGAAGGTCCAGAAGCGGTCGGCCGGCTGGTACTCCTGCCAGTTGCTGTACGGGCCGGGGCCGTAGCCGTCCCGGTCGATGCCGGCCAGGCACTGGGCGACGCGCTCGGCGCCGCCGCAGCTGATCCGGGCGTCGGGGATGACGATGGCGCCGGTGCCGTTGCGGACGCCCTCCTGGTAGACCCAGGAGCCGGCGAAGCGGTTGGCCATCTCCGTACCCTCAACCGCGTAGGCGAGCGTCTTGGCCGGCAGGAAGGCGGGGCGGGCGATGAGTTCGACGACGGCCCGGACCGCGATGAACGCGGCGAGCGAGATGCCCATCGCGGGCATCACCCGGCGGCTGAGCGTGCCGGCCAGGATACCGAGCGCGACCGCGAACAGCGTGTAGCCGATCGGCACGATGCCCTGGACGTCGAAGACCAGGACGCGGAAGCGGCCGAGGCCGTTGGCGGCGAGCGGCCCGAGCCACCAGGCGGCGCCGAGCGCGTAGCCGACGGACAGCACCAGCGCGACCGCGCCGACCAGGCCGAACTTGGTGAGGATCCAGTGCCGGCGGCTGATGCCCTGGGTCCAGACCAGCCGGTGGGTGCCGTTCTCGACCTCCCGGGCGACCAGCGGGGCGCCGAGGAAGATCCCGGCCAGGACCGGCAGCAGGACGAGGAGGATGGCCAGGTAGGCGGTCGATTCGTACTTGCTCTTGAAGCGCTGGCTCAGCGCCTCGCAGCCGCCGCCGTCGACGAGTTCGGCGTGGCCGAGCGCGCGCAGGCAGTCGCCGAGGCCGGAGTCCTCGAAGGACGAGCGCATGGCCAGTCCGGTGGGCACCATGACGGCGGCGAGCACGACGAGTGCCACGGTCGTCCACAGGGCCTGCCTGCGATGCTGGCGCCAGGTCAGCCAGATCACGCCGTCACCTCCGCCGGGGATTCGGCGCCGAGGTGGGCGAGCACGAGGTCCTCCAAGGTGACCTCGTGCACGGCCCAGCGGCTCTCGTCCACCGGGCCGTCGGTGCGCACCAGCAGGGTGGACTGTCGTTCGGTGTGGCTGGCCCGGATCACCGAGGCCACGCCGGGGACGGCGGCGCCGTCGGGGAGCCGGGGGCCGATCAGCCGGCGGTGCCCGGCGAGCAACTCCTCCACCGGGGCGGCGAGGTGGACGCGGGAGGTGTGCAGCAGCACCAGGTGGTCGCAGACCCGTTCGAGGTCGGCGAGCAGGTGGGAGGAGAGCAGGACGGTGGTGCCGTACTCGCCGACGGCGCCCATCAGGGCCTGCATGAACTCGTGCCGGGCGAGCGGGTCCAGTGCCGCCACCGGCTCGTCGAGCAGCAGCAGCCGGGGCCGCTTGGCGAGCGCCAGCGCGAGGGCGACCTGGGCGCGCTGTCCGCCGGAGAGCCTGCCGACGGGCTTGTCGGCCGGGATGCCGAGCCGGCCCAGCCGGTCGCGGGCGATGGCGGCGTCCCAGCCCTGACGGTTGAGCCGTCCGCCCATGGTGATCAGCTCGGCGGCGGTGAAGTCGGGGTAGAGCGGGGTGTCCTGGGCGACGAAGCCGATGTCGGCCAGGGCGGCGCGGTCGTGGCGCGGATCGCGTCCGAAGACGCGGGCCCACCCGGTGTCGGGCTGGAGCAGGCCGACGGCGAGGTGGAGCAGGGTGGACTTGCCGGCGCCGTTGGGGCCGACCAGGGCGGCGATCCGTCCGGCGGGCAGTTCCAGCGAGCAGTCCCGGAGGGCCCAGGAGCGCCCGTAGCGCTTCCCCAACCCCTCCGTGTGCAGAGCGACTTCCGTCATGTGTTTCCCCCAGATGGCTGTTGGACCGGTCAGGTCCCGTTGGCGGGCGGCCGGTCGGGCGTGGCCCGCAGGGTGGTGTCGACGAGCGCGGCGATGTCCTCGCGGGCGAGTCCGGCGGCCTGCGCCCTTCCCAGCCAGGCCACCAGCTCCTCGCGCAGTTCGGCCTGGTGGGCCAGGGATGGCCCGGCCAGGGTGCGGACCAGGAAGGTCCCCACCCCGGGCCGGCCCTCGGCGAGCCCTTCCAACTCCAGTTCCCGGTAGGCCTTGAGCACGGTGTTGGGGTTGATCGCCAGGGCCTGGGCCACGTCCCGCACCTTGGGCAGCCGGTCCCCCGGTTGCGCCAGTCCGACCCGCAGCGCCTGCTTCACCTGCAGGACCAGCTGCATGTACGTGGCCACGCGTGAGCGGCCGTCGAGCACGAACTCGATCACCAGTTGTTCTCCTGTCTTAAGACAGTAAGACAGGATAGGCGTGGGTCAGTCAAGTAGTGAAGTGGCAAGTGGAATTGACGGTGGCCCTGGAGGAGTGTCAGACCAGCGCCAGGGTGTCCCCGACCGCGAGCCGGCCGGGGGCGGCGACCTCGGCGAGGGCGTCCAGGCGCGAGTCGTGGAACTGCGCGAGGGCCTTGAGGATCTCCGGGGCGTGCGGCAGTCCGGGCTGGGCGGCGGTGGTCATCGCGCAGCGCTCGCTGGAGCGGACGAAGGAGAGCCGGGCGCCGGAGCGCGCGGAGCCCTGCGCCTGGCGGCCGAACCAGTCGTCCTCGACGAACGGCGGGGTGCCCGGCGGGGTGCGCAGCAGGACGTTCGGACGGAACCGGCGGACGTCCACCACGGCGGACGGCGCGGCCTCGGCGACCCAGTCCAGGGTGGCGGTGGTGAGCACGCTGACCGGCAGCTGGTCGAAGTGCGAGACGGCGTCCTCGCGGGCGAGCTCGACGTCGTCGCGCTGCAGGTAGGCGCGGAGGAACGCGGTCGGGTCGATGACCGGCCGGCCGAGCGGGTCGAACAGCTCGGGGCCGTCGAGCCGGTGGCCGAGCCGGGCGGAGAGGCGGAGCAGGCCGTCCATCCGCCGGAACCGGCGGGTGTTCTTGCCGGAGCCGAGCTTGCCGCCGCCGTCGCGCACGGCGTAGAGGCGATCGCCCGCGAGCCCGCGGTCGTCCACCTCGACGGAGTCGAGCCGCTCGCCGCCGGTGGACTTCACGGGGTAGCGCCAGAGCTGCTCGACGACTCCGATGATCTCTGCCATGGCCGGACAGCGTACCGCCGCCCGCCGATGATGGTCTAGACCAAGTGACCGGTGTGGCAAGGGGGTCGCCCCGGCGGCTCACCCCAGCCGGGCGACCGCCCGCACCGGGGCCCCGTCCGCGGCCACCAGCCGCAGCGGGAAGAGCGACACCTCGACCGGCCGGCCGGCCTCCTGCGCCGCCAGCAGCGGCCGCAGATCGGTCAGGTTCTCCGCGATCACCCCGCCGCCCGGCGCCCCGAGCAGCACCCGGTGGGCCGCCAGCGTCGGCTCCTCGGCGGCCGGCCGGTCGTGCTCGTCGGTGAGGTCGGCGAGCAGCGCGGCGACCGCCGGATCGCCCGGGCCGGGGTCGGGCGTCGGGTCGACGCTGAGCGCGTCCACCCCGACCGTGCGCACCCCGGCGGCGACGATCGCCTCGGCGGCCCGCACGGTCAGGCTCGGGTGGGCGAGGTACGCGTCGGTGCCCCAGTGCCGGGTCCAGCCGGTGGCGATCAGCAGGACGGTGCCCTCGCCGGCCCGCTCCAGCGCGGGGGCGAGCTGCTCGGCGGTGATCGCGGCGCGTGGCTCGAGTCCGCGCAGGTCGGCGACGACCGCCGAGCCGGTGAACCGCTCCAGCGGCAGGCCGTCCAGCGTCGGCCAGGTGACGTCGACGTGGTACGGCGCGTCCACGTGGGTGCCGGACTGCGAGCCGAGGTGCAGGGCGAGCACGTTCACCCCCGCGGTGGCGGTGGTGAGGGCGGGCTCCAGGAGGACGGCCGGATCGCCGGGGTAGACCGGCATCGCGGTGGTCACCTGGTGGGTGAGATCGACGAGGGTGGCCATGCCGCCCATCCTCCCAGGGCGGGCCGGGGCGGAGTGAGGGGCGGAGTGGGGATAGAAAGTAACCACTATGGAAAAGCCTGAACAGCCCGTCCGCCGTCCCTGGGTCGTGGGGGTCTCCGGCGCGTCCGGCACCCCGTACGCCGCCGCGGTGATCCGCGCCCTCCTCGCCGCGGGCGAGCCGGTCGACCTGGTGGTCAGCCGCGCGGCCCGGCTGACGATCCTCGACGAGACCGGCATCGCCTTCCGGGACGCGCACTGGCGCACCGACCTGGCCGCCTGGCTGGGGTTCGCCGCGAACGGGTCGGCGAACGGGGCGGCGAACGGGTCGACGGGCGCCGCGGCGGACGGGTCCGCGGACGGGCTGGAGGACGTCCGGTACTGGCCGGCGGGGGACTTCGCGGCGGGCCCGTCCAGCGGCTCGTACCCCGCCAAGGGGATGCTGGTGGTACCGGCGACCACCGGAGCGGTGGCCGGGATCGCGCTCGGACTCAGCAAGGACCTGCTCCAGCGGGTGGCGAGCGTCACCCTCAAGGAGCGGCGTCCGCTGGTCGTCTGCGTCCGCGAGACACCACTCAACGGGGTGACGTTGAAGCACTTGGTGGAGCTGGACGCGCAGGGCGCGG
The DNA here is from genome assembly GCF_042799475.1 of Kitasatospora sp. NPDC057692. Classification (NCBI taxonomy): domain Bacteria; kingdom Bacillati; phylum Actinomycetota; class Actinomycetes; order Kitasatosporales; family Streptomycetaceae; genus Kitasatospora; species Kitasatospora sp. NPDC057692. The sequence continues at coordinate 50,655 of NZ_JBHVIV010000052.1, forward strand.
TCGTGCTCCCCGCCTCGCCCGGGTTCTACGCGGGCGGCTCCACCGTCGGCGAGCTGGTCGGATTCGTCGCCGGACGGGTGCTGGACGCGGTCGGCGTGCCGCACACGCTGTACCGCCGCTGGGAGGGTGAGTTGGGCGCGGCGGCGCGCGCGGCCGAACGGTCGGCCTGAGGGGGAGTGAGATACCGCAGGACGGGAGAGTATGTTCTCTGCGATATCCGGGTTGGTCCGAGCACGGCGCCTTTGAATCCGGATAATGATCTGTGGGTCTGGTGAGGTTCGGAAGGACGCGGACGGTATATGGACACGGTGGACAGACAGCTCATCCAGGCGCTGCGGGAGAACGGCCGCGCCTCCTACGCCGAGTTGGGCCGCCTGGTCGGCCTCTCCGGCCCGAGCGTCACGGACCGCATCAACCGGCTGGAGCAGGCCGGTGTGATCACCGGCTACCGGGCGACGGTCAACCCGGCCTCGCTCGGTTTCGGGGTCACGGCCCTGATCGGTCTCCAGCTGACCGACGCGGCCGACCACGAGGACGTCGCGTTCCGGCTGAAGGACCTCGGCGAGGTCGAGGACTGCTGGTTCATCGCCGGTGACGACTCGTACATGCTCAAGGTCCGGGTGCCGGACGTCGAGGGCCTGGAGTCGGTGGTGAAGCGGATCTCGGGCACGAAGGGTGTGGCTCGCACCCGGACGACCGTCGTACTCTCCACGAAGTGGGAGAGCCGGGTCAGCGAGCTGCCGCTCGCCGAGGCCGACTGACGCGACGGGCGACGCACACCGGCGACGCCGCGAGTGGAGCACGGGGGAGTGGCGGCATGGCACTGGTCGGTCTGGAGGAACTGCACGCGGCCCGGGAGCGGATCGCGGGCGTCGCGGTGCGCACCCCGCTGGTCCCCGCCCCCTGGGCGGCGGACGGCGGGCGCCGGCTCTGGCTCAAGCCGGAGAACCTCCAGCCGACCGGCGCGTTCAAGGCCCGCGGGGCGTACAACCGGCTCGCCGCGCTGAGCGGCGAGGAGCGCGCCCGCGGCGTGGTCGCCCAGTCCAGCGGCAACCACGCGCAGGCGGTGGCGTACGCCGCGGGGCTGCTCGGGATCAAGGCCGTGATCGTGATGCCGGACACCTCCCCGGCGGTCAAGGTCGACGCCACCCGGTCCTTCGGCGCCGAGGTGCTGCTGGTCGCGCCGGAGGAGCGGGACACCGTGCCCGCCGAGCTGGCCGAGCGGCACGACTACGTCTGGGTGCCGCCGTACGACGACCCGTTCATCATCGCGGGCCAGGGCACGGTCGGCCTGGAGATCGCCGAGGACGCCCCGGCGGAGCTGGACACCGTGCTCGTCCCGGTCAGCGGCGGCGGGCTGATCGGCGGCACGGCGGCCGCGCTCAAGCTGACCCGGCCGGGCGTCCGGGTGGTCGGCGTCGAACCCGAGCTGGCCGCCGACGCCCGGGCCAGCCTGCTGGCCGGCGAGCGGATCACCTGGCCGGTCGCCGACACCTACCGGACGATCGCCGACGGCCTGCGCACCCCCTCGGTGGGCGTGCTGCCGTTCGAGCACCTCACCGCCTACGTGGACGACATCGTCACCGTCACCGAGGACGAGATCCGCGCCACGGTGGCCCTGCTGGCCCGGCGCGGGCGGCTGGTGGCCGAGCCCTCCGGCGCGGTCGCCCCGGCCGCGTACTTCCACCGGGCCGCCGAACTCGGTGGGCGGGCCGTGGCGGCCGTGGTGAGCGGCGGCAACATCGAGCCGGCGCTGCTGGCGGAACTGCTCGCCGGCTGACCCGCCCGGGGGCGGCTGCCCGCGAACCGCCCCAGGCGGGGGCGTACGCTCGTTCCGGCAAGGATTCGAAGTCGGAGGAGGCGGGGCACCGCATGGACGCAGGGCTCAAGCGCGAGCTGGAGGCGAAGGTCTACGCGGGTGAGCGGCTGACCCGGGAGGACGGGATCGCGCTCTACGAGAGCGACGACCTGGCCTGGCTGGGGGGCCTCGCCCACCACGTGCGGACGCGGAAGAACGGCGACGTCGTCCACTTCAACGTCAACCGCCACCTCAACATGACCAATGTGTGCAACGCGTCCTGCGCGTACTGCTCGTTCCAGCGCAAGCCGGGCGAGAAGGACGCCTACACGATGCGCATCGAGGAGGCCGTCCGGCTCGCCAAGGCGATGGAGGTCGACTCCCTCACCGAGCTGCACATCGTCAACGGCCTGCACCCCACCCTGCCGTGGCGCTACTACCCGCGCTCGCTGCGGGAGCTGAAGGCGGCGCTGCCGAACGTCTCGCTCAAGGCCTTCACCGCCACCGAGATCCACTGGTTCGAGCGGATCAGCGGCCTGCCCGCCGACGAGATCCTCGACGAGCTGATCGACGCCGGCCTGGAGTCGCTGACCGGCGGCGGCGCGGAGATCTTCGACTGGGAGGTCCGCCAGCACATCGTCGACCACGACACCCACTGGGAGGACTGGTCGCGGATCCACCGGCTCGCCCACAGCAAGGGCCTCAAGACGCCGGCCACCATGCTGTACGGCCACATCGAGGAGCCCCGCCACCGGGTGGACCACGTGCTGCGGCTGCGCGAGCTGCAGGACGAGACCGGCGGCTTCCAGGTCTTCATCCCGCTGCGCTACCAGCACGACTTCCACGACTCCAAGGACGGCGTGGTGCGCAACAAGCTGATGGCGCGCACCGAGATGGCCACCGGCGCCGAGGCGCTGAAGACCTTCGCGGTCTCCCGGCTGCTGTTCGACAACGTCCCGCACGTCAAGGTCTTCTGGGTGATGCACGGCGTCACCACCGCCCAGCTGGCGCTCAGCCACGGCGCGGACGACATGGACGGCTCGGTGGTCGAGTACAAGATCACCCACGACGCGGACAACTTCGGCACCCCGAACAAGCTGGGCCGCGATGACCTGCTCGGTCTGATCCGGGACGCCGGCTTCCGCCCGGTGGAGCGCAACACCCGCTACGAGATCATCCGCGAGTACGAGGGCCCCGACCTGAACCGCCGGGAGACCCCGCAGGCGATGCGCCTCTGACCGGCCTCCGAGCACGGCCGCCGGCCACGGGACGCCGGCCACGAGCCGCCGCCCGGGCCCTTCCTGGGCCCGGGCGGCGGCTTCTTCACGGGGCCCGCACAGGACCCCGGCTTTCGCAACCCGTCCTCCGTTTGGCAGGATCGGGCACATGTCCGGTTACCGTCGCACCTCCCCGTACCCGTCGTACGAGCCGGTGCACGAGGTGCCGCAGCACTCGTACGAGGCCCACCAGCAGCCCTACGGCGCACCGCAGCAGCCGTACGGCGGCCACCGCGAGGACGACGGCCCGCTGTACGAGGGGCAGGACCCCGGGTACGGCTACCGGAGCCTGGCCGAGCACGACGTCTACGACCAGCCGTTCCAGGCGCACCCCGTCGAACCGGAGTTCCGGCCGGAGCCGGAGCCGGCCCCGCTCCCGGGGCAGCGGCGCGCCGCCGGTGCGCCGGCCGGCGGCCGCGCGGCCGCCCGGGGCCACCGGCGCAAGGCCAAGAAGAAGCGCACCGGCCGGGTCGCCGTGGCCGGTACCGCCCTGCTGCTGGCGGCCGCCGCCGGCTGGTACACCGTCGGGGAGGACGCCGCCAAGCCCGGTGTGACCACCGCCGACGGCCCCGGCCCGGAGGGCGCCGGCGCCGCGCGGCCGGCGGCCGACCAGGCCTCGCCGACCGCCGCCCCGGCCGCCCAGGCCGCCGTCGACCGGCAGACCGCGACCCCCGCCGCGGGCCGCAGCGAGGCCCGCGCCGACGGTTCGGTCGAGGCGATCCCGGGCCTCGGCCCCGGCTTCGCCGGCCGGATACCCGCCGACACCAACCAGGTGGTGGTGGCCACCGGCGAGGGCAAGGACGCCAACCGGACCAGCGTCGCGCTGTGGACCCGCACCCCCGAGGGCCGCTGGCTGAACGGCGAGACCTGGCAGGGCCACAACGCCTTCAAGGGCTGGACCACCGATCACAACGAGGGCGATCTGCGCAGCCCGATCGGCGTCTTCTCACTGACCGACGCCGGCGGCCGCAAGGCCGACCCGGGCAGCCGGCTGCCCTACGACAAGGACGCGAACTTCGTGGTCTCCGGGACGGGCTTCGCCGGCGAGCAGCTGGCCGGCTCCTTCGACTACGTCGTCGCGATCGACTACAACCGGGTGCCCGGCAACTCGCCGCTGGACCCGCGCCGCCCGAACGGCTCGACCAAGGGCGGCGGGATCTGGATCCACGTCGACCACGGCGGTCCGACGCACGGCTGCGTGTCCATCCCGGAGGAGAAGATGGCCCAGCTGATCCGCACCCTGGACCCGGGCGCCCGCCCGGTGATCGTGATGGGCGACGCGGCCTCGCTGGCGGCCTGAGCGGCCCGCCGGGCCGGAGGATTTTCCCGAGTGCCTCCTCGGCGCGGGTCGCGCGACCCGTCTGCCGCAACGGCCCTTGTCGGTCTCCTACAGCTTCCCGGCACGGATCCTGTAGCCGGTCGCGACCCGCTGACCAGCGGGTAACCGGGTTGAGTGGGCAGTATGAGCGGTTCGCGCATCGTGGCACTCGGCCACTACCAGCCCCCCAAGGTCCTCACCAACGACGACCTGGCGAAGCTGGTCGACACCGACGACGAGTGGATCCGCAGCCGGGTGGGCATCCGGACGCGGCACATCGCGGAGGGCGAGACCGTCGTCGACCTCGCCGCCGAGGCGGCGCAGAAGGCGCTGGCCAACAGCGGCCGGTCGGCGTCCGAGGTCGACCTGGTCGTGGTCGCCACCTGTACCGCGGTGGAGCGCAGCCCCAATACGGCCGCCGCCGTCGCGGCCCGGCTCGGGGTGCGCTCGCCGGCCGCCTACGACATCAACACGGTCTGCTCGGGCTTCTCCTACGCGCTGGCCACCGCCGACCACGCGATCCGGGCCGGCGCGGCCCGGACGGCGCTGGTGATCGGCGCGGAGCGGATGTCGGACACCCTCGACTGGACCGACCGGTCGACCTGCGTGATCTTCGGCGACGGCGCCGGCGCGGCGCTGGTCGAGGCCCAGGAGGAGGGCGCCGAGCCGGGGATCGGGCCGGTGGTCTGGGGCTCGGAGCCGGAGAAGGGCGACGCCGTGGTGATCACCGGCTGGGATCCGGTGATCAGCCAGCAGGGCCAGTCGGTGTTCCGCTGGGCGACCACCCAGATCGCCCCGCTGGCCCGGCAGGCCTGCGAGCGGGCCGGGATCGACCCGTCCGAGCTGAAGGGCTTCGTGCCGCACCAGGCCAATCTGCGGATCATCGACGCGATCGCGTCCCGGCTCGGCGTCACCGACGCGGTGGTGGCCCGGGACGTCGTGGAGTCCGGCAACACCTCGGCGGCCTCCGTCCCGCTGGCCTTCTCCAAGCTGGTCGAGCGCGGCGAGCTGTCGCCCGGCGACCCGGTGCTGCTGTTCGGCTTCGGCGGCGGCCTGGCGTACGCCGGACAGGTCGTCCGCTGCCCCTGAGGCCGCGCTGAGGCCGCGCTGATACCGCGCTGAGGCCGGGCTGAGGCCCGCCCGGAAGCCTCCTGGGAGCCTCCTGGGAGCCCGGAGGCCCTCCTGGGGCCCTCGGCCCCGTCCGGCTCCCGCCGACACGCCTGTGGGCGGTCACCCGTCGAGGGTGACCGCCCACAGGCGTGTCGTGGCGCGCTGCGGACCGCCGGCGGACCTCCCCCGAGGACACGGCCGCCGTCCGTCGTACCCCGGACAGGAGGCCGGGGCGCGCGCGAAGCGGAAGGTGGGGTCGAAGCGGATCGGTCTACTTGGGCGCCTTCTTGCCGGTGACGCCCAGGTACACCAGGGGAGCGAGGTTGGGCTTGAGGTCCTTGACCTTGACGCCCCAGGAGGTGAAGGCCTTCTGGTGCTCGGCCGCCGAGGCGAGCAGCGAGACCAGCGACCCGGCGACGGCGGCCGGATCCAGCGACTTGTCGGCCTGGCCCTTCGCCTGGAGTTCCTTGACGGCCTCCGTGAGCGGCTTGGCGACCGCGTTGAGGACGGTCATGCGGATCTTGAAGAACCGCTTGTCCCCTTCTGCGGCACCGAGCGTGACCACGCGGAGAATGGCGTCGTTCTTGCGCCAGAAGGCGAGGAATCCGTCGACCAGTTCTTCCGAAGTGGCCGTGCCGGACTTCCCTGCCCAGGACTTTCCGGCCACCAGCTCTTTGAGCGTGTCGGCGTCCTTGGCCATTTCCTCGGCGATTTCGAGGACGGCGCCCTCGACATCCGGGAAGTACTGGTAGAAGGTCGCGGGGGAGGTACCCGCCATACGGGCGACGTCGATGACCTTGACGTCCCGATAGGGCGACGTGCTGAGCATCTCGCGGAGGCAGTCGAGCAGCTTCTGCCGCGTCTCCTGTCCGCGTCGCCCGGCGACGCGACCGTCGACGGTGCGAACTTGTCCTGTCATGCCGTCAGCTTACCGTGGCCCGATCTTGGCGCGATTCGGTGATGTGACAATTACTCCGCACGGGGGTTGGTATAGCCGCTCAGGGCCCTTCGGACGGATATTCATCGGCCTCTGCGGGTCCCCTTGACGCCCCCCCGTGCACCGGCGACGCCACAGGGTGACGAAGCCTTCGCTGAGGGGTTATCGAGTAACGGAGCGTAACCATCGGATCGGTGGTGTGACCTGCCCCTCTCGGCACTCCCGGGCGTGTCGGGTGCAAGTCCGAGCCGGAGCGGACGTCAGATTCCGGCCGTTCCGGAGCCACTGACCGGCCAGTGGACCCGCCCGCCGGGCGGACACCGCTCTGGGCGGGGGAGGTTGGAGATGGGCCGGGCGGCATTGGAGAATCGGGTCCGGCACCACGCGGTGGGTGCGCGGCACCACGCGGGCGGTGCTCAAGACGGGGAGGTGGCAGCGGGTGGACCAGCTGACGGCGCACGATCCGAGGCGGATCGGGCCCTTCGAGGTGCTGGGGCGGCTCGGGGCGGGCGGCATGGGCCTGGTCTACCTGGCGCGGTCGGCGTCCGGCCGGCGGGTGGCGATCAAGACCGTCCGGGGGGAACTGGCCGAGGACGAGCTGTTCCGGGTCCGCTTCGCGCGGGAGATCGCGGCCGCCAAGACGGTCGGCGGCTTCTACACGGCGGCCGTGGTCGACGCCGACGCCGACGCCCGGGTGCCCTGGCTGGCCACCGCGTACGTCCCGGCGCCGTCCCTGGAGGACCTGGTCACCGAGTGCGGGCCGCTGCCGGTCGGGGCGGTGCGCTGGCTGGTGGCCGGCATCGCCGAGGCCCTGCAGTCCATCCACGCGGCCGGGCTGGTCCACCGCGACCTCAAGCCCTCCAACGTCCTGGTCGTCGAGGACGGCCCCCGGGTGATCGACTTCGGCATCGCCGCCGGGGTCTCCAGCACCCGGCTCACGATGACCAACGTCGCGGTCGGCACCCCGGCGTACATGTCGCCGGAGCAGGCCAGGGACAGCCGGGGCGTCACCGGCGCCAGCGACGTCTTCTCGCTCGGGTCGCTGCTGGTCTTCTGCGCCACCGGCCACCCGCCGTACCGCGGCGCCAACCCGGTGGAGACGGTCTTCCAGCTGCTGCGCGACCAGCCCGACCTCTCCGGCCTGCCGGCGGAGCTGGCCGACCTGGTGCGCGCCTGCATGCGGCCGTCGCCCGAGCACCGGCCGACCCCGGAGCAGATCCAGGTCGAGCTGGCCCCGCACCTGTTCTCCCGGGACGACGCCTCCGGTGAGGCCGGGGACTGGCTGCCGCCCGACGCGCTCGCCCTCATCGAGGCCAAGCGGGGCCGTCGCCAGCCGCCGCCCGCCGCCCCGCCCCAGCACGCCCCGTCCCCGCACGTGCCGCCGCAGTCCGTGCCGCACCACCCGCCGCACCCGCCCGCCCCGCAGCCGCACCCGGGCCAGGACGACCCGCGCACCCGGGCGGTCGCCGGGCACGCCGGGCCGGTGCACCACGCGCCGCCGGGACCGGACACCGAGGCGGCCACCGAGAAGCTGGCCGCCCCCAGCCGGCACCGCCGGCCGGTCGTCGAGGAGGGCGACGAGGTGCGGCTGCCCGGTGCCTCGGTCCGGATAGGGCCGGGGCCGCGCGCCGAGCAGGCCGGCCCGGGCGCGCCGCCCGCCGAGACCGACTGGGTCCGGCGGATCACCCCGCCCCCGGCCCCCGCCGCCCGCTGGCGCCCCTGGCGGTTCCGGATGTCCAACGAGGTCTGGGGCACCCCGGTGGTCGCCGACGGGACCCTGTTCGTCTCCAGCTTCGAGGTGCACGCCCTGGACATCGCGTCCGGGCAGCGCCGCTACAAGACCCGGGACGTCGCCTGGGCGCTCGCCGTCGACGCCGGCCGGGTGCACGCGGCCGACGGCCCGCACCTGTACACGGTGGACGTCGCGGACGGCACCGAGCGCTGGCGGCACTCGCTGGACGGCTGGGTGTACTCGCTGGACGCGGCCGACGGGGTGCTCTGCTGCGGCGTGCGGGGCGGCGGCGTCCAGCTGCGCTCGGCCGCCACCGGCGCGGAGCTCTGGCGCGCCGACGACGCCCAGCAGGAGTTCGAGAACCCGCAGTCCGGCCCCGCCCTGGTGGGCGGCGCGGCGTACTACTACGGCGGCCGGCGGCTGCACTGCGTGGACCCGCGCGGCTCCGGCCTGCGCTGGTCGGTCGCGGTCGGCGAGGACGTGCCCTCCCGCCCGGTCGAGCGCTCCGGGGTGCTGTACGTGACGGCCGGCACCCGGGTGTACGCGCTGGACGCGGCGAGCGGCGCCGAGCGCTGGCGGTTCGAGGCCCCGGCGGTGCTGTTCACCCCTCCGTCGCTGGACGCCGACGCGGTCTACGTCGTCGACTACCTGGGCATCGTCTACGCGCTGGACGCGGCCACCGGCCGGGACCGCTGGCGGGCGGCGACCGGCAGCCGGCAGGGCGCCGAGCCGGTGGTGGTCGGGGACGGCATGGTGCTGGTCGGCAGCGGCGAGGTGCTGTACGCGTTCGAGGCGGGCAGCGGCCGGGAGCGCTGGCGGTACACCGCGCGCGGCGAGATCGTCGGCTCCCCGGCGGTCGCCGACGGGCTGGTCCACCTCGGCAGCCGGGACCACTCGCTGCACACCGTGGACCTGGCCAGCGGCCGGCTGCGCTGGGAGCTGGGCACCAAGGGCGAGCTGACCGGCTCGCCGGTGGCGGTCGGCGGGAAGGTCTTCGTCGGCAGCAAGGACCGCTGCGTCTACGCGCTGGACGCCTTCTACGGCACGGCGGTGCCCTCGCACTGAGGCACTGAGGCACTGAGGTGTTGCGGCCCGGCAGGCCGGGCCCGGCGGGCCGGGACGGGCCCGTCAGGCCGGGCGGCGGGCCCCGGGGCGGCGGGCGCCGGGATGGCGGGCGCACCAGCCCTCCCAGGCCGAGGCCACCATCTCCTCGACCCCGTGCCGGGCGGTCCAGTCCAGCTCGCGGTGGATCAGCTCCGCCGAGGCGACCACCCGGGCCGGGTCGCCGGGGCGGCGCGGGGTGATCTCGGGGGTGGTGTCGTACCCCGTGACCTCGCCGATCACGTCCAGCATCTCCCGGACGCTGACGCCCTCGCCGCGCCCGATGTTCAGGGTCAGCCCGGTCCGCCCGGCCGGATCGGCGGCCAGCCGGCGGGTCGCCGCGACGTGCGCCGAGGCGATGTCGGCGACGTGGATGAAGTCGCGGACGCAGGTGCCGTCCGGGGTCGGGTAGTCGGCGCCGAAGACCAGCGGCGCCCGGCCGGCGGTGAGCCGCTCGAAGACCATCGGGATCAGGTTGTGGACGCCCGCGTCGGCGAGGTCCGGCGAGGCGGCCCCGGCCACGTTGAAGTAGCGCAGCGAGACGGTGGACAGGCCGTGGGCCCGGCCGGCCGAGGCGACCAGCCACTCGCCCGCCAGCTTGGTCTCCCCGTACGGGTTCATCGGCGCGCAGGGGGCCGACTCGGTGACCAGGTCCACGTCCGGCATGCCGTAGACGGCGGCGGAGGAGGAGAACAGGAAGCGCCGGACCCCGGCGTCGACGGCCGCCTCCAGCACGTTCTGCAGGCCGGTGAGGTTCTCCCGGTAGTAGTGGAACGGGCGCTCGACCGACTCGCCGACCTGCTTCTTGGCGGCGAAGTGCAGCACGCCGCGCACCCCGTGCCCGCGCAGCGCCGCGTCGACGGCCGCCCGGTCCAGGGTGGAGCCGACGATCAGCGGGACGCCCTCCGGCAGCCGGGCCCCGGGCGCGGCCGTGCTGAGGTCGTCCAGCACCACGACCCGCTCGCCCGCCGCCACCAGCTGCCGCACCACGTGCCCGCCGATGTATCCGGCACCACCGGTGACCAACCAAGTCATGGCCGAGATCCTAGGCCCTGCGCGTCGAACTCCCGCCTGCCGGGCGACGCTGCGGGCGGACGACGGGAGTCCGAAGCCAGGCCCGGGCCCTGCGCGTCGAAGCAGAAGATTCGGACATATCGGTGAAATGCTGACAAAGATCTCTGCGTCGCGTCCGAGCGGCCCGTCGTGGCCGCGCGCTGAGGAATCCGGAGGCCGTCACGGTGAACCGCAAGAAGGAGCCCACCCGACCGAATCCGGCCGGACCGCGGCCGACCGGGCCCGGGACGTCCGGTGGGCGGCCGCTCGCGCCGGGAGCCGTCGCGGTGCTGGCCGCGCTCGTACTGGCCGGGTGCAGCAGCGGGGCGTCCCCGGACTCCTCGTCGGCGGAGAACGGCTCCCAGGCCGTCTCGGCGACGGCCAGTGGCAGCCCCACCGCCCAGCCGGGCGGCGGCAACCAGCTCCAGTCCGACTACCAGCGGGTGATCAAGGACGTGCTGCCCTCGGTGGTGCAGATCACCACCGCGAGCGGCCTCGGCTCCGGGATCGTCTACGACGACAAGGGCGACATCGTCACCAACGCCCACGTGGTCGGCACCGCGACCACCTTCACCGTCACCCTGGCCGGCAGCACCAAGCCGCTGGACGCCGCGCTGGTCGCCAGCTACCCGGACTCCGACCTCGCGGTGATCAAGCTGAGCAGCACGCCGGACGGCCTCAAGCCGGCCTCCTTCGGCGACTCCACCAAGGTCGAGCTGGGCCAGATCACCCTCGCCATGGGCAGCCCGCTCGGGCTCTCCAGCAGCGTCACCCAGGGCATCGTCTCGGCCACCGGCCGGACGGTCACCGAGCCGTCCACCCAGGGCTCGCCGGGCGCTGTCATCGGCAACATGGTGCAGACTTCGGCCGCGATCAACCCCGGCAACAGCGGCGGCGCGCTGGTCAACCTGTCCAGCCAGGTGATCGGCATCAACACGCTGGCGGCCACCGAGCCGGAGGCCAACGGGGCCGCCGCCCCGGGCATCGGCTTCGCCATCCCGGCGTCCACCGTGACCAGCATCGCCGACCAGCTGATCAAGGACGGCAAGGTCGGCAACTCCGGCCGGGCCGCCCTCGGCATCACCGCCCGGACCTTCTTCGACCAGAACTTCCGCCCGGCCGGCGCCGTGGTGGTCGCCGTCGCGGCGGGCGGCCCGGCCGACTCGGCGGGCCTCCAGGTCGGGGACGTGATCACCCGGATCGGCGACACCGCGGTCGACTCGCTGAACTCGCTCACCACCGCGCTGGCCTCGCTCGCGCCGGGCAGCAAGGTGACCGTCGCCTACACCCGGGACGGTCAGAGCAGGACCGCCGACGTCACCCTCGGCACCCTTGAGACGCCCTGACCCCACCAGCCCCCGGACGGCGGGCACCCCGCACAACCGCGCAAGGGTTCCGCGGGGCCGTCCGCCGTCCGGGATCTCCGCCGTCAGGGTCTCCGCCGTCCGGGACCGGGGGCGCCGTCAGCGGCGGGCGGCGCGGGTCCGCCAGGGGAGCTCGACGGTCACCGTGGTCGGCCCGCCGTCCGGGCTCTCCACCAGGAACACCCCGTCCACCGCGCGGATCCGCTCGGCCAGGCCGCCCAGGCCGCTGCCCGGGTAGGGGGCCGCGCCGCCCTTGCCGTTGTCCTGGACCAGCAGCATCAGCTGGTCGTCGGCCCGCCAGACGTCCACCGTGGCGGAGCGGGCGCCCGAGTGCTTGGAGATGTTGGTCAGCAGCTCGCTGACCGTGAAGTAGGCGATGCCCTCCACCGCCGAGTCCGGCCGGTCGGTGCTGCCGTCCCGGGCCTTCAGGTCGACGTTCACCTTGACCCCCTCCGGCACCGTGCAGCGTGCCGCCACCGAGGAGAGCGCCGCGTCCAGGCCGCGGTCGGTGAGCACCGCCGGGTGGATGCCCCGGGCCAGGTCGCGCAGCTCCTGCAGGGCCAGCTTCACCTCGCCGTGGGCGTTGTCGACCATCTTCGCGGCGGCCGCCACGTCGTCCGGCGTCTCGGTCTCCCGCAGCCGCTCCTTGGCCATGCCGAGGTCCATCGCCAGCGCCACCAGCCGGGCCTGGGCGCCGTCGTGCAGGTCGCGCTCGATCCGGCGCAGGTCGGCGGCGGCGGTGTCGACCACGGTGCCGCGGTCGTCCTCCAGCTCGCGGACCCGCTCGGACAGGGCGCCCGGGTAGAGCAGGGTCTCCACCAGCATCCGGTCCACCTCCGACTGGGCGCGGATCGCCCACGGCAGGAGCGGCCAGCCGACCAGCACGAAGACCGTGGTCAGCGCGAAGCTCAGCACGCCCCAGGGCAGCATCAGCACGTTGTAGAGGGCCGAGCGCCAGGAGAGCGCGTCGGTCAGGTGGGCGATCGCGTAGCCGGTGATGCCCGGCCGGCGGCGCTGCACCGGCTCCGGCTCGTGCACCTCGGAGCCGTACAGCGCCCGGGCCCGGCGGCGGGCGAAGCCGCTCATCGACCGGCAGCCGGCCAGGCCGGCGGCCAGCAGCGGCAGGCCGACCACGGTGATCGACAGGGCCAGGCCGATCGACAGGGTCGCGACCGTGAAGAGGAAGCCGGCGATGCCGAGCGGCAGGTTCAGCATCAGCCGGCCGGCCTGCCGCCACATCCGGGCGCCGTACAGCGAGGTGTGCTCGGCGCCCCCGGCCGTGCGGTCCGTTCGCTTCATCTCGGTCTACCGTCCTTTTCCGGTCGAGCTTTGCCCCCCTAGCTTGGCCGGTCGGGGGCGGGTGGGGCCATGGGGGTGATACGTCTCCCCGGCCGGGGGTTATCCCCACCCCGGGGCGCCGCCGGCCGGCGTTGCCCGCCGGTGTCCGCGGGGTGACGCCGCGGGGCGCCGGGTGTCCACCGGTTGTCCATCGGGTGTCTTGCGGAGCGGGCAGGATGCGGGGCACCGGTGCCGTGCACTTAGACTCACGCACTGGCGATGGTTATGAGCGTGTAAAGGAACGTCGTAGAGCCGCCCCCGAGGGCGGGTTCCGCGGCCGATGTGGAGGCGAGGCATGGTGGGGCAGCGGGCGGCTTCGGTCGCGGCCGACCCGGCGGCCGGCAGCGGCTACTTCGACGCGTACGCCGCGATCGGCCTGCTCGCCGTCGTCGGCGTGCTCTTCGTGACGGTGGCGTTCACCGCGAACCGCCTGCTGCGGCCGGTGGTGTACTCGCCGGAGAAGCTCCTCGCCTACGAGTGCGGCGTGGACCCGGTGGGGGAGGACTGGGCGCACACCCAGGTCCGCTACTACGTCTACGCCTTCCTGTACGTGATCTTCGCGGTCGACGCGATCTACCTGTTCCCGTGGGCGACCGTCTTCGCCTCCGCCGGGTACGGGGCCGGAACGCTGGTGGAGATGTTCGTCTTCATCGGCTTCCTCGCGGTCGGACTGCTCTACGCCTGGAAGAAGGGCGTTCTGGAATGGACGTGACGCACACCCACTCGCACGGGCACGGCGCCTCCGGCGGCCCGGTTCCACTGGGCGTGCCGGACCCGTCGAGCCCCGGTGCCGCCGTCGAGCGGCGCGGCATCGGTCCGCTGGCCCGGCTGGCGCCGGACCCGGTGAAGGTCGTCCTCAACTGGGGGCGGCGCTACAGCCTGTGGTGCTTCAACTTCGGCCTGGCCTGCTGCGCGATCGAGTTCATCGCGGCGTCGATGGCCAAGCACGACTTCATCCGGATGGGTGTCATCCCGTTCGCGCCGGGCCCCCGGCAGGCCGATCTGATGATCGTCTCGGGGACGGTGACCGACAAGATGGCGCCCGCCGTCAAGCGCCTCTACGAGCAGATGCCCGAGCCGAAGTACGTCATCTCCTTCGGCGCCTGCTCCAACTCCGGCGGGCCCTACTGGGACTCCTACTCCGTGACCAAGGGCGTCGACCAGATCATCCCGGTCGACGTCTACGTGCCCGGCTGCCCGCCCCGCCCGGAGGCGCTGCTCCAGGGCATCCTCAAGCTCCAGGAGAAGATCGCCGCCGAGTCGCTGCCCGGCCGCTACACCGCGCCCGCGGCGGCGCTGCGGCGTCCGCCGGTGCCCGGGCCCGCTGCCGCGGGTTCCACCGGTGCGGCCGGTGCGGCCGGTTCCGGTTCCGTCGAGGGAGGGGTCTCGTGACCACGGCCGAGCAGTACGCGGCGTCGGTCGGGGAGTGGGCGACCGGCGCCGAGGCGTACGGGCTGATCACCGTCGACGTGCCGGCGGAGCACTGGACCGAGGCGCTCACCGCGGCCCGGGACACGCTGGGCCTCACCTTCTTCGACTGGCTCAGCGCCGTCGACGAGCTCGCCGAGGGCTTCTCGGTGGTCGCCCACCTCGCCGCCGTCGACGCCCCGGGCGTGCGCCACCTGGCGCTGCGCACCCGGGTGCCGCGCGGCGCGGCCGTGCTGCCGACCGCCGTCCCCGTGTACGC
>NZ_JBHVIV010000053.1:0-65131 GCF_042799475.1 Kitasatospora sp. NPDC057692
GGCCGCCCGTGCCCGTTCCCGCCCCGCACATCCCCGCAGGAGGTGGTTCCCATGACAGGCGCACCCGTTCTCGCGCTGCGCGCGGTCTCCAAACGCTTCGGCGCCGTCCAGGCCCTCACCGCCGTCGACCTCGACGTCCGCGCCGGCGAGGTGCTCGCCCTGGTCGGCGACAACGGCGCCGGCAAGTCCACGCTGGTCAAGACGATCGCCGGGGTCCACCCCGTGGACGAGGGCGAGGTCACCTGGGACGGCCGCCCGGTGCGGATCGGCCGCCCCCAGGACGCCCAGGCGCTCGGCATCGCCACCGTCTACCAGGACCTCGCGCTCTGCGACAACCTCGACGTCGTCGCCAACCTCTTCCTCGGCCGCGAGCTGCGCCGCCGCGCCGTCCTGGACGAGGTCGCCATGGAGCGGCGCGCCAAGGAACTCCTGGACACCCTGTCGATCCGCATCCCCAGTGTGCGGACCCCGGTCGCCGCGCTCTCCGGAGGGCAGCGCCAGGTCGTCGCCATCGCCCGCGCGCTGGTCGGCGAGCCGCGGATCGTCGTCCTCGACGAGCCGACCGCCGCGCTCGGCGTCGAGCAGACCGCACAGGTCCTGGACCTCGTCGAGCGGCTGCGCGAGCGCGGCCTCGGCGTCATCCTGATCAGCCACAACCTGGCGGACGTCCGCGCGGTCGCCGACACCGTCGCCGTCCTGCGGCTCGGCCGCAACAACGGGGTGTTCCCGGTCGCCGGCACCTCGTCCGAGGAGATCATCTCCGCCATCACCGGCGCCACCGAAAACGCCGTCACCCGGCGTCGGGCACGCATCGCGGAGGAGGCGCAGTGAGCACCGGTCGGACCGACCCCGCCGCCGGCGCCCCGGCCCCGGCCGCCGATCCGCGCCTGCTGGTCCGCGGCGGCGGCGCCGCCGGCTACGCCGAGGAGTTCCGGCGCCGGATCCGCAGCGGCGATCTCGGCGCGCTGCCCGTGGTCCTCGGCCTGATCCTGATCGCGATCGTCTTCCAGAGCGTCACCGGCCACTTCCTCCAGGCCGACAACCTGACCAACATCACCAAGTGGATCGCCGGCTACGGCCTCATCTCGGTCGGCGTCGTCTTCGTCCTGCTGCTCGGCGAGATCGACCTCTCGCTCGGCTCGGTGGCCGGCGCCTGCGCCGCCGTCACCTCCGTGCTCGCCGTGCGGCAGGGCGTGGCCGAGTGGCTCGCCGTCCTGCTCGGCCTGCTCACCGCCGCCGCGATGGGCGCCCTGCACGGCTTCTTCTTCGCCCGGATCGGCGTGCCCGCGTTCGTCGTCACCCTGGCCGGCATGCTCGCCTGGAGCGGGCTGCAGGACTACGTGCTCGGCAGGCTCGGCACCGTGAACAACATCAAGGACGGCGTGGTCGCCCACCTGGACAACCACTTCCTCGGCGACGGCGACATCGCCTTCGCCTGGCTGCTCGCCGTCCTCGCCGTCGGCGGCTTCCTCGCCGCCCAGCTGCTCACCGCCCGCCGGCGCACCGCGGCGGGCCTGCCCGCCAGGGCGGCGGGGGAGATCGCGCTGCGCACCGGCGCCCTGGCGGCGGTCGCCCTGGCCGGGGCCTGGACGCTCAACCAGGACAGCGGCCTGCCGCTGCCGCTGGTGGTGCTGCTCGGCGTGGTCGTGCTCACCGACTTCGTACTCCGCCGCACGTCCTGGGGCCGTCAGGTGTTCGCGGTCGGCGGCGGCGTCGAGGCCGCCCGCCGGGCCGGGGTGAACGTGGCCCGGGTGCGGATCGCGGTGTTCACGGTCTCCGCCGCGCTGGCGGGCCTCGGCGGCCTGTTCATCGCCTCGCAGCAGGGCTCGGCGGACAAGCTGCTCGGCGGCGGCAACGTGCTGATGAGCGCCATCGCCGCCGCCGTCATCGGCGGGACCAGCCTGTTCGGCGGTCGCGGCAGCACCTGGTCGGCGCTGCTCGGGATGCTGGTGATCCAGTCGATCACCACCGGGCTGGACATGGTGCACGCCGCCCAGGCCATCCAGTACATGATCACCGGTGCGGTGCTGCTGGCCGCCGTGGTGCTGGACTCGGTCTCCCGGCGCACCCAGAGGTCCGCCGGCCGGGGCTGACCCCCGACGGCGCGCCGCCCCGGCGCGGTGCCACCCGAACCGCCCGAACCGCCCGAACCGCCCGAACCACCCGAACCGCCGGGTCCCCACAAACCGCCCGGTCCCCACCCCCACGGGGACCGGGCCCCGGGTTTTCCCGGGACGTGACGTTGGTCCCTGCCGCCCGCCGGCCCCGGCCCGCACCCTGGAAGGCGGGTCCGCCGGTCCACCGAGACCGGCGGGCCCACCAGCGAACCCGGTCGCCGAACGAGTGAGGATGTACGCCGCCCATGCCCGCCGAGACGCTCGTGCACCGTCTGGTCGACGCCTTCTTCACCCACTGCCAGGAGTGCGGCGAACCCCGCGAGGCCAACTGCCACCCGCACGCCCACTGGCGGCTCTACCTCGACCTCGACGCGGAGACCCTGCGCCGGATCCGCCACTGGGCGCTCGACCCGGCGAGCCCGGCGGGCACCGAGACCGAGCGCACCGTCCTGCTGCACTGGCTGGAGACCCAGGAGGCCTGACCGCCGGCGCCGGTCGCGGGCGGCGCCGCCCGGTGCTCCGCGGATGACCTCCGAGGTAATCGACCCCCCCGAACCCTGTCCGGCAGGGTGATCACCACCGGGCCGGAGAACCCCTCCGACCCGGTGGTGAGTCCACGGAAGGGGATCGACATGACGGTGGTCCGCAAGCCCACCCGCCGACCTGGGCGCGGCGACACGGGCGGCGTGCTCGCCGAGTGCGCCGACGTGCGGGGGAGGCTGGAGCGGCTGGAGGGCCGGCTCACCCCCAACGCCTGCGCCTTCCTGCGGCGCCAGATCGCCTTCGGCGAGACCCCGACCGGAACCCCGCCGGTGCCCGGCGACCTCACCCACCCCCGGGTCCGCGCGTACCAGGCGATCTTCGACGCCGAGGCCACCCTCTGGGAGGCCGGCGGCGCCCCGCAGCGCGGGCTGCCCGCGATCGGCACCTCGAT
The DNA here is from genome assembly GCF_042799475.1 of Kitasatospora sp. NPDC057692. Lineage (NCBI taxonomy): Bacteria > Bacillati > Actinomycetota > Actinomycetes > Kitasatosporales > Streptomycetaceae > Kitasatospora > Kitasatospora sp. NPDC057692. The sequence goes on from NZ_JBHVIV010000053.1 coordinate 3,052, forward strand.
CACCCGCACGCTCGGCCTCGCCCCGGACTTCCGCTACCGCGGCACCGAGGTGGTCGCCGACGGCGCGGTGGTGATGTTCGGCCAGTGGAACGAGGCCACCGTCAAGGGCCACCCGATCGCCTTTCCGCAGATCGCCCGGAACGTGCTGTCCGACGACGGCAGGACGATGCAGGCCCGTCGCTACTACGACCGCCACGAGCTGTTCAAGCCGGTGGCCCCCGAGCTGCGCCCCCTGTTCGCGGGCATCGCCGACCCGGCCGGCGCCGTTCGGCCCTCCGCCGCTCAGTCCTCCGCCACCCGGTCCTCCGCCACCGGGCCTTCCGCCGGTCGCGCCCCGGAGCCGTTCCGGGCCGGCGAGATCACCGCCCGGCTGGCCGCCTGGAACGGCGGGGACGTCGCAGCCCTGGTCGGCCGGACGGGCGGCGCCCGCCTCGCCGCTCCGGGCCTGGCGGCGCCGCTGGCCACCGCCGAGGGCAAGGGCGACTACCTCCGGCGCCTCTTCGCACAGGCCGACCTGCGCTTCGAGGCGGGCCAGGCCGCCTTCGGCCGGACCATGGCCTACGTGGAGTGGTACGGCACGGCCGTTCCCGAGTGGAGCAAGGACCCGGTGACCGGGAAGGGCACCGAGGTGCCCTTCGGCATCGTCGAGCGGGTCGGTCCCGGGGGTGCCTGGGAGCTGTTCTTCGACACGCTGCCGCTGATCGTCGACGCGGGCGGTATCGGCGCCCTGTACGGGCGTCTCGCCCGGCCGTGATCGCCGGTCCGGTCGCGAACGATCGCCGGGCCGGGTCCGCGCGTGATCGCTAGGCCGGGTCGGCGGCCCCGGCCCGGGACGCCCGGACCTGTGCGACGTGCGGGTCGGTGCGGTCGTCGTAGCGCCACAGCGCGGGCAGCGCGGCGGCCAGGACCCCGCCGCCGACCAGGCAGGCCAGGCCGCCGGTGCGCAGGGCGGTGCGCAGACCGTAGCGGGCGGCAAGTCCGCCCGCGCGCAGGTCGCCGAGGGCCGGTCCGGCGGCGCCGACCAACAGCTCCAGCCCGGCCGCGCGGCCGCGCAGCGCGTCCGGGACGGAGCGGTTCCAGATCGCGCCCCGGAAGGTGTCGCCCACCCAGTGCGCGGCGCCGGCGACGGCCAGGCAGAGCAGGACCCCCCACACGCCGGAGCCGAGCGCGGCCGCCGCCGTGGCCGCGCCGACCGCCGCGCAGGACAGCAGGACGAACCGCCCGTGCCGGTGCACCCGCCCGGTCCAGCCGCTGGTCGCGGCGGCCAGCAGGCCGCCCGCCGCCGAGGCCGAGTAGAGCAGGCCGAGCGCCCAGCGCGCGTCCAGCTCGTCGGCGAGGAACGGGAAGAGCGCGGTCGGCAGGGCGAAGGCGGTCGCGACGAGGTCGGCCAGACAGATGCCGACCAGGTCCGGCCGCCGCGCCACGTACCGGGCCCCCTCGGCGAACTCCCGCAGCGCCGGCGCCTCCTCCTCCCGGGCCGGGCGCAGCGGACGGAGCCGGGCGAGCAGCGCGATCGAGACCAGGAAGGTGGCGAGGTCGAGGAGGTAGGCGGCGCGCACCCCGGCGGTCGCGATCACCACCCCCGCGGCGGCGGGCGCGGCCAGCCCGACCGCGGTCCAGCGCAGCGAGAGCAGCGCCCCGGCCGCGAGCAGCTGGTCGTGCGGCACCAGCCGGGGGACCATCGCCTCCAGTGAGGGCTGCTGGATCCCCTGGAGTGCGGCGGCGCAGCCCGCCGCCGCGTAGAGCGGCCAGAGCACCGGCGCGCCGGCCAGCGCGTTCAGCAGCAGCAGCGCGCTGAGCGCGGCGAGCGCGATCTCGGTGGTCAGCGCCACCGTCCGGCGGTCGAGGCGGTCGGCGAGCACCCCGCCGTACAGGCCGAGCAGCACCGTCGGCACCAGCTCCACCAGGCCCACCGCGCCCACCGCGAGCGGCGAGCCGGTGGCGTCGGCGATCTGCAGCGGGATCGCGGTGAGGGTGAACACCGAGCCGAGCATGGAGACGGCGCCGGACGTCCAGACCAGGCGGAAGTCCGCGGAGGACCGCCAGGGCGCGGTGTTCGGCAGCAGGCGGGACCACGGGCGGCGGGTGCCCGTTCCGGTGGTCGTCATGGGGGTGTGGAGTCCCTCCCGGGTCGGCGGTCGGCGGCCGGTCCGCCGTCCTTATCGCTGATAAAGTCCGAGCCGGAACTTAGCAGCGATAAAGTGGGGTGCCAAGCGAATAGCCGGGCGGCCGGAACGGGCGCCGGAAGGGCGGAACACCATGGCGCTGACACGGGACGAGGTCGTGCGCACCGCCCTGCGGCTGCTCGACGAGGTCGGCATGGACGGGCTCACCACCCGCCGGCTGGCCCGGGAACTCGGCGTGCAGTCCCCGGCCCTCTACTGGCACGTCAAGAGCAAGCGGGAACTGCTCGACCTGATGGCGGAGGCCATGCTGGCCGAGGCCCTGCCGCCGGACCGCGAACCCGACCCCGCGCACTGGCCCGACTGGCTCGCCGCCGACGCCCGGGCCAAGCGCGGCGCGCTGCTCGCCCACCGCGACGGCGCCCGGGTGCACGCCGGAACCCTGCCCACGGCCGACGAACTGCCCGCCGTCGAGGCGCAGCTGAGCGCCCTCCGCGAGGCCGGACTGCGCCCGCGCACCGCGCTGCGGCTGCTGCTCACCGTCGACCGCTACCTCATGGGCTGGGTCACCGAGGAGCAGGCCTGGCGGCAGGACGCCGAACAGCGGGACGGCGCGCCCTTCCCGGACGAGGCGCTGCGCGACCTGCCGCTGCTGAGCGAGGCGGCCGAGGTCCTGCGGATGACCGACCACGACGCCGACTTCGAGTACGGCCTGCGGGTGCTGATCGAGGGCTTCCGGGCCGAGATCGCCCGCGAGGCCGCGAGCGCCGGGGAGTCCGGGCCCCCGGCCGATCCACTACGGTGACCGGTCATGCGCACTCTCGACCCCGCCCGCACCGCCCTCGTCCTCGTCGACCTCATGGAGCGGATCGCCGCCCTGCCGCTCGCCCCGCGCCCCGGCGGTGAGGCGGTCGCCGCGGCACTCGACCTCGCCACGGCGTTCCGCGCGGCCGGTGCGCCGGTGGTCGCGATCCGGGTCGAGCGCCCCGGCGTGGCCGAGCAGCCGCCGGGCAGCGAGCTGCTCCCCGAGGTCGCCGCGCTGGCCGACGAGACCGTCGTCAAGCGGACCATCGGCGGCTTCCACGGCACCGGCCTGCACGAACTGCTCCGGGAGCGCGGCGTCGACACCCTGGTGTTCGGCGGTATCGCCACCAACCTCGGCGTCGAGTCCACCGCCCGCGCGGCCGCCGACCACGGCTACGGGCTGGTCTTCGTCGAGGAGGCGATGACGGCCCTGACCGAGGAGGAGCACCGGGCTTCGGTCGCGCTCTCGCTGCCCCGCTTCGGCGAGGTCGTCGACCGGACCGCCCTCACCTTCGGCTAGCGCTAGCGCTAGCGCCGCCCGGCGGCCAGCTCCAGCGCCTCGCGCAGCCGGCCGCCCGCCGCGGTGAGCAGCCGGGCGGCGGCCGGGGCGTCCACCCCGGTGAGGACGACCAGGACGGCGTCCTTGACCTCGCCGCCGGTGGCCGCCAGTGCCCGCCGGGCCGTCTCCTCGTCCGCGCCGGTGATGTCGGTGACGATCCGCCGCGCCCGCTCGCGCAGCTTGGCGTTGCCCGCCCGGACGTCCACCATCAGGTTCCCGTACGTCTTGCCGAGCCGGACCATGACCGCCGTGGACAGCAGGTTCAGCACCAGCTTCTGCGCGGTCCCGGCCTTCAGCCGGGTCGACCCGGCCACCACCTCCGGCCCGGTCACCACCTCGATGCCCAGCTCGGCGGCCGCGATCAGCGGCGACCCGCCGGTCCCCGCCAGCCCCACGCCCAGCGCACCGGCCGCGCGGGCGCGGCGCACCGCCGCCACCGTGTACGGGGTGCGGCCGGAGGCGGAGACGCCCACCACGGTGTCCTCCGCCGTCAGCGCCAGCGCGGCGAGGTCGGCGACGGCCAGCTCCGGGCGGTCCTCCGCCCCCTCCACGGCGCGCACCAGCGCCTGCGGCCCGCCCGCGATCACACCCACCACCCGGCCGGGAGCGGTGCCGAACGTCGGCGGGCACTCGCTCGCGTCCAGCACCCCGAGCCGCCCCGCCGTCCCGGCACCCGCGTAGACCAGCCGCCCGCCCCGGGCCATCCGCTCCGCGACCGCGTCCACCACGACGGCGATCCGCGGCAGCTGCCCGGCCACCGCCCCGGCGACCGTGCGGTCCTCGGCGTTCAGCACCCGCAGCAGCTCCAGCGTCCCCAGCCGGTCGAGGCCGGCCCACTCCGGCCGGACCTCCTCGGTGGCCGGGCGGTCGGCGTTCTCCATACCGTCCCCTGTCCCCGCGCATGACCGCCGCCAACCCGGGCAGGTGCCGGACGGGCGAGGAAGGGAGGCCCGCCATGGGCCACGAGGAGACGGTCGCCGCGCTGCTGGAACGCTTCGGCCGCACCTACGCCGAGGAGGCGGGCATCACGCTCCGCGACACGCCCGCCCCGCTCTACCGGCTGCTGGTCCTCACCACCCTCAGTTCGGTGCGGATCGGTGCCGGCCTCGCCGTCGCGGCCGCGCGGGAGCTCTCCGCGGCCGGCCTGCGCACCCCGACGGCGATGGCCGACTCCCACTGGCAGGCGAGGGTGGACGCCCTCGGCCGCGCCCACTACGTCCGGTACGACGAGAGCACCGCCACCGCCCTCGGCCGCGGTGCCGAGCTGCTCATCGACCGCTGGCACGGCGACCTGCGCCGACTCTGCGACGAGGCCGTCGGCGACCCGGCCCGGATCGCCGACCTGCTCCGCGAGTTCCCCCGGATCGGCCCGGTCGGCGCGGGCATCTTCTGCCGCGAGGCCCAGGCCGTCTGGCCGACCCTGCGCCCCTTCTTCGACGACCGCGCCCTGCACGCCGCCGCCGAGCTCGGCCTGCCCCACACCCCCGCCGCCCTCGCGGACCTGGCCGTGCCGCACGACCTCGCCCGCCTCGCCGCGGCCCTCACCCGCGCGAGCCTGAGTGGTGGTCGGCCGCGCGATCTGCTGGCGGCGGGCGGTGGGTGGTGAGTGGCTTCGGGGTTGGCGCGGGTGTGGTCGGGGGTGAGGCGCTCGCCCGTCGTATCGCCGCCCCGACTCGCGCGAGCCTGAGCGGCGCGCGACTTTGGGGTGGGCGTGGTCGGCGGCGAGGCCCAGGCTGTCCGGTCGAGGCTGTAGCCCGTCTTCCTTGAGCCTGGTGTGATGCCCACCGTGTGGCAGCGGGGCGAGACGGGCGTGGGCGCTCCCGGAGCCGGTGCCCTGGAGGGCGTCGTCGGGCCGGTCTGGTCCGGAAGCTCCGGTGGTCCGGGGTGGCTGGGATCCATCCTTCCGACCCGGGCCACGTTCCTGCCGCGGTCACGCGTACCGGGTGAGCAGGGTGCGGGCGACCGCCGGTGGGAGGGCGGGGTTGGCCGCCGCGATCTCGGCGATGCCCGGGAGGGGGTCGCCGAGGAGTTCGACGAGGAGGTCGGGCGGGAGGGACGGGTGGGCGGCGGCGACGGGGCGGGCCTGGCGGTCCGCCAGGCAGGCGGTGAGGGCGGGGGTGGTGGCCCGGGGGTGGGCGGCGATCGCGCGGAGGGCCTTCTGGACGGGCGGTCGGTGGAGGGCCAAGTCGGCGAGCAGGGCCGGTGAGGCGTCAGGGTTGGTGGCCACCCGGGCGGCGACCCGGACGCCGTGCCGGGCGACCATGGCGCGCAGCAGCGGCTCGGACAGGCCCGGGTGCGGGGCGATCGCCTTCAACACCTTGGCGTCCGGGTCGGCGGCGAGGACGTCGCGGATGGCCGGCGGCAGGTCGCGGCGTTCGGCGACCAGCATGCGGACGGCCGGTTCCGGTGAGGCGGCGAGCCGCGCGACCTCGGCGGCGGAGGCCGTCGCGATCCGGGGCAGCAGGGTCGAGCCGGTGCGCGTCCGGACGGAGAGCCGGGTGAGGACGTCGAGCGGCAGTCGCGGGTGGTGGGCCAGCGCTCGTCCGACGTCGGCGTCGTCGTCCTCGGCCAGGGCGCGGATCACCTCCTCGTCGATCGCGGGGTTCTCGGCGAGCGCCTCGCGGACCCGCGGGTCCGCGGCGGTGGCGAGCCGGTGGTGGACGTCCGCAGGCAGGTCGGTGCGGGCGGCCAGCTCGGCGCGCAGCAGTGCCGAGGGATGGTCGGCGAATCCGGCGGCGGCGGACGCGGGGGTGGCGGGATGGGCGAGGACGGCGGCGGCGATCTCGTGCTGCGCGGACTCGTGGCCGCCGGAACAGGCGGCGCCGGGCGGCAGCGGGCAGTCGGGGAGTCCGCAGTCGGGGGCGTGCTCGAAGGGGACGGTGTGCCGCTCGCAGACCGGGCAGGTGTCGGCCGGGGGCAGTGTGTCGCCGGTGAGCAGGGCGGCCAGGACGGCGGGCGGCGTCCGGTCGTTGGCGGCCACCGCGCGGCGGACGGCGGTGTGCGGGTGGCGGGCGAGTGCCGTGGCGAGCGCGGGCGGCGCCGTGACGGCGAGGTCGGCGACGACCTCGGGGTCCGGGTCCTCGGCGAGGCGCCGCAGGACGTCCTCCGGCAGGTCCGGGCAGCCGGCGAGGCGTCCGCGCCGCCACGGGTCGGGGTCGGCCGCGAACCGCCGCACCCACGCGGGTCGGCCCTCGCCCCGCTCCAGCAGGGCGAGCGCGGCCTCGGGCCGGGTCGCGGGGTCGACGTCCTCGGCGGTGAGCCGGCCGTCGTGGGCGAGGTGGAGGGCGGCGTTGTCGACGCCGCAGGCGAGCGCGCGGGTCTGCGCGGGGCCGAGGTCGTCCCGGTCGGCGAGCTCGGCGGCGAGGTCGTCGGCGAGTGACGGGTCGTCGGTGGTCGCGACGAGGGCGATCAGCCGGTCGACCAGGTCGGCCGGCAGGGCGGGGTTGGCGGCGAGACCGCACAGGACGCGGTCGGGGTGGAGCACGTGGATCACCCCGACATCCTGCCCTGCCCCTCGCTGGTGCGGCGCCCGGTTTTCCCCGGGAGGGCAGGTGCGTCGGGCCGGGCGACGGCGCGTCAGGCCATCCAGAAGAAGACCGCCGTCATGCGCCGGTCCTCCAGGGCCAGGCCGTGGTAGGAGGTGGCGCTGTGGATGAGGTTGGCGTGGTAGACGAGCAGGCGGTTGTAGCGGTTGGGGACGCGGACGTCCTCGGTGAAGGCGTCGGCGGGGACACGGCGGGTGCCGAGGGCCTCGACGAGGTTGTGGTGCGGGGCGGTGACCAGGTTGCCGCCCAGGCGGCCGCCGGGGAACTGCTGGCGGTAGAAGCCGGTCCCGGCGGCCTTGGGGGCTCCGGGGCTGAGGTAGAGGACGGCCGCGTAGCGGCAGAGGGCGCGGGAGTCGGTGTGCGGGCGCGGCTCCGACTCGGCGGCGCCGACGAGCTGGACGCAGTTGTGGTTCAGGGTGCCGCCGCCCGGGGCGCTCTGCACCCAGAGCCGCGGCGCCCCGGTGGCCCGGCGGACGAGTGCCTCGACACGGGCCAGCTCCGCGGGTTCGAGTCCGGGCATGGTCCGCAGCCCGGGCCAGGTCTCCGGCCGGTAGGGGTGGCCCTCGGTCCAGTCGTCGCGGTCGAGGCAGCGGCGCCGGACGGCGTCCGGGTCGGGCAGGACCTCGTCAAACACCCAGTAGTCGCGGCCGGGCGTGGGCTTGCGGTAGGGCAGGACGGGAAGGGTGGCGGTCCGTCCGGCGGGCAGTGGAGGCATGGGCCGACCATAGGATTCACCGCACCCAACGTTCTGCCGTGAGCAGGTCAACCTTTCGTCAAGGTCATGACCGGCGGCGGGCGCGGACCCGGGATCGGCGCCGCCCGTTGGCAAGAACGCTTGGCAAGAACGCTTGGCGAGGACGTAGGGCCCGGGCAGGGGCCGGCCACCGGGCCCTACGGCGCCGCCCGGCCGAAGGGCGGCCCTCAGCGCGTCACTTCGCTCCGAACGTCGCGGCGGCCAGTCCGCAGAAGGCGAGCAGTCCGCAGATCCCGAGGTTGATCACCTTGTGCGAGAGGAAGACGGCCGCGAACTCGCGGATCGTCGCGCTCGGCCAGTAGTAGCGGGCGGTCGGCGAGCCGCAGACCTGGCCGCTGACGCCGGTCTTGCGGGCCATCAGGGCCGCCCGGAAGGCGTGGAAGTTGTTGGTGACGATGACGGAGCGGTAGCCGGGCTTGGCCTGCTCCATGATCACCTTGCTGAACCGCAGGTTCTCCTCGGTGGTCCGCGAGCGGTCCTCGCGCTCCAGGTGCTCGGCCGGGAAGCCGCGTTCGACCAGGTAGTCCGCCATCGCGTGGGACTCCGGCAGCTTCTCGTCCGGACCCTGGCCGCCGGAGGTGATCAGCACCGGCGGGTTGCCGCGCGCGGCCTGCTTCTCGTAGAGCTCGCGGCCGCGTTCGAGCCGGCTGGCGAGCAGCGGCGGCACCCGCTCGCCGCCGATCAGGCCGGAGCCCAGCACCACGACGAAGTCGACGTCGGCGCGCGGCCGGTGGCGCTGGTAGAGGAAGGCGTAGCCGACGAAGCACGTGAAGAGGAAGGAGACGTAGCCGACCACCAGCAGCGCGGTGGCGGTGAGGATGCCGATGCGCTCGGAGTCGGTGATCACCGCGGCGGCGAACAGCCCGATCAGTCCGAGGATGCCGAGCCCGGTGAGCAGGGACAGCAGGTTCGCCGGCCGCCGCCCCTCCTTGCGGATCATCGTCAGCCCGTTGGAGAGCAGGAACCAGACCAGGGCGACGGTGCCGACGAGCGGGAGCAGGGCGATCAGGGCCACCGCCAGCTCGACGACCAGGGTGGGCGCCCGGCGCAGTTCGGCGAGCAGTGCGAGCGCGAGCAGCGAGACCGCGATGCCGAGCAGGACGGCGTTGCTGAACCGGCGTCGGTCGCGGAGGACTCCGATCCCGCAGAGGAGGAAGAAGAATGCCGCTGGGGCATAGGCGATCATGCCCGTATCGTAGGGTCCGGCCGGGTGGCGTCGGCGGGGGCCTCCCCCTTCCCGGGATACCCGCCGGTAGTATCCGTTTCGGCCGCCTTGCCCGCGCCCTCCGGCTCCGCCTCCGCCGTCCGTCCGACCCGGCGGACGCCCGGGACGGCCGCGGTTCCCGCGCAGGCGAGCGCGACCAGCACGGCGGCGACCAGCAGCGGCCCGGTGCTGCCCCAGGCGTCGGCGGCCAGCGGTGCCAGCGCGTACCCGAGCGGGGCGGCGGCGAGCGACAGCAGCCAGTCGTAGGACGTCACCCGGGCCAGCACCTGCGGCGGGAACTCCTGCTGCACCACCGTCTGCCACACCGGGCTGAGGAAGCCGAGCCCCGTCATCGCCAGCGCGTAGGCGGTCACCGTGACCGGCGCGGGCGCCGTCACCGCCAGCGCGGCCAGCGGCAGGGCGTACAGGGCCAGGCCCAGGTTGGCGACCAGTACCGGTCGCCGCGGCCGGTACCGCCCGGCGAGCAGCGAGCCGGCCAGCACGCCGCACGCGCCGGCCTGGGTCATGGCGATCCACACGCCGTCCCCGCCCAGCTGCCGGGTGGCGATCAGCGGGCCGAGGGTGAGCAGGACGGCGGCGGCGCCGTTCCAGACGCCGTGCCCGACCAGGCTCGTCCAATACCAGTCGCGCGAGCGGACCTCGCCCCAGCCGTGCAGCAGGTCGGTGCGCAGCGAGCGGCGCTCGCCGGGGGTGTGCCGGACCCGAAGCCGGGTCAGCAGCGCCGCGCTGACCACGAAGGAGGCGCCGTCCAGCAGGAACGCCCAACCGGGGCCGGCCGTCCAGACCAGCACCCCGGCGAGGGCCGGGCCGCCGAGCCGGGCGGCGTTGACGGCCGAGGCCAGCAGCGCGTTGGCGCGCATCCGCTGCGGCCCGGCCACGGTGGCGGCGACCAGCGGCGTCGCCGTCGGCATGGCGAACGCGGAGGCGGTCCCGCCGACCGCCGAGGCGACCGCGATCGGTGCCAGTCGGGGGTGGTCGGCGAGGAGTTCGAGGCCGACGGCCGCCTGGGCGGCGGCCCGCACGAGATCGGTGACGAGCGCGACCAGCCGGGGATTGACGCGGTCCCCGACCACGCCGCCCAGCGGGAGCAGCAGCAGTCGCGGGACCATCGCACAGCCCAGGACGAGCGCGAGGGCGCCGGAGGAGCCGGTCGCCCGGGTCACGGCGATGGCGAGGGCGGCGGGGACGACGGCGTCGCCGAGGGTGGAGATCGTCCGGCCGAGGAAGAGCAGGCGGAAGTCGGGCAGGCGCAGCGGGTGCTGGTTCCGGGTCACGGACAGCACTGTATTTCGGTGCCGAAATTTCGGCAACGAAATATCGGGAGCCCGAACCCGCAGCTCAGGACCCCTACACTCGGGGCATGACACCCGCGACCCACCGGACGGCGGCCGGAAAGCCCCGCGACTGGACCGACGGCCACGTCGAGCGCTGGCGGCCGGTGCTGCCGCAGCTCGACCCGGACGTCGAGGGCGCCGTCACCCGGATGAGCAAGCTCACCCGGCACCTCGGCCGGGTCCGCGAGCAGGGCGTGGCCGACTACGGCCTGCAGAAGCACGAGTTCGACACCCTGCACGGGCTGGCCGGCCGCGGCGGCCGGGCCACCCCGTCCGAGCTGCGCGCCGACCTCAACCTGGCGCCCGCCTCGGTGACCGGCCGTCTGGAGGCGCTGGAACGGCGCGGATTCGTCGTCCGCACCCCCTCCAGCGACGACCGCCGCCGGGTCGACGTCGAACTCACCGAGGCGGGCCGGCTGGCCTGGCGGCAGGCACTGGACGTCGTCGGCCGGGAGGAGCAGCGCCTGCTCGGCGTCCTCACCCCGGTCGAGCGGCGGCAGCTCTCCGACCTGCTGCGCCGCGTGCTGCTGGCCGCCGAGCAGCCGGCGCCCCCGGCACGGGCGGAGGGCCCGGAGGCCGGCTGGCACGCCTGACCCGGCGCGGCCGCGGCGGCCGCGCCGGAACGTCAGTTCCAGGGTCCGACCGTGAGGCGGATCCGGGCGTCCGGGCCGAGGATCGGCCGGGTGGTGGCCGGCAGCGGGACGTGGGCGAGCCAGGAGCCCGCCAGCGGGTCCTCGTCGGGCAGCGGGTCGCCGGTCGGGCGGAGGTCGCGGATCGCCCCGGGCACCTCCGAGTTCCAGTGCGCCCAGGCGGCCGGGCGCGGCCCGCCGGGGTCCACGTCGACGATCAGGGTGTCGGCGAAGTCGGCGGTCTGCTCCAGGTGGTCGCCGAAGCCGAAGAGCCCGTGCGTCTCGCGCAGCGAGAGCAGGTTCAGGTCGAGGACGAACCGCAGCGGTCCCGCCTCGTCCGGGCCGAGCCGGCTGGAGAGGAAGACGGTCGCCAGCGGGACGGCGCCGTCCCCGGCGGTGGCGGCCCGCGCGCGCACGCTCGCCTCGGTCGGGTCGGAGAGCTGGATCGGGCACCAGTGCGGGGCGACCCGCTCGTGCATCAGCACCGGCAGCCCGCGCACCGTGAGCCGCACCTCCGCCTGCCAGGTGACCTCCTCGTCCGCGGGCAGCCGGACGTCGACCAGGTCGGTGGCGGCCCGCAGGTCGCCGAACAGGAAGCGGCGCAGGTTCTGGTAGCCCTCCTCGGAGTTGACCAGCCCGTAACTGCCGCTGTGGCTGCGGTACGCGAACGCCCGGTTGGCGCCGGTGACCTGCGCGTTCTCGATCTGCACCAGGCCGTCGCTGCGCGGGCCGACGGCCTCGGCCGAGACGCCGTGGCCGACGTCGTAGTCCCGGGAGTTGGTGCCGACCATGCAGAACACCCGGTCGAGCGGGAAGCGGCCGGCGGCGTCCGCCGGGCCCCCGCTGCCGTCGTCGTCGGCGATGTCCACCGCCCGCCAGCCGTCCGGCGGCCCGTTCGGGTCGGGGTCCGGCGTCAGGTACCGGTACATCCGGTCGGGGCCGAAGATGTCGGAGCCGTTGATGTTGAAGAGGTCGCGCAGCGCCTCCGGGACGCCGAAGCCGACGGCGAAGGTGATGCCGCCGTGCGGCGTTCCGTAGGTGAACAGCTTCGCCACGTAGTCGGTGGCGCGCTCGCCGCGCTCGTTCGGGATGATCTTCTGCAGCAGACAGCGGCAGATCAGTCCGCCCATCGAGTGGGCGACCAGGTTGACCCGGCGGGCCCCGGTCCGCTCCCGCACGTGGTCGATCAGCGCCAGCAGGTCGCGGGCGGCGGTCTCCAGGTCGAACTGCTGCGGCTTGCCGCCCCAGGTTCCGGAGCACACGTCGTAGAAGCGGTGGATCCAGATGCTCTCGGGGGGTGGGTCCTCCTCCTTCGCCGACCGCGGTCCGCCCTCGACGACGATGTGGTAGCCCTCGTCGAGGTGCAGACGCAGTAACGGACTTTCGAACTGGTAGAGAACGGGGTTGTCCTGGCGGCCGACGCGGATGTGCGTCGAGCCCTGGTTGAATCCGTAGAACGGATCCGTGACGGCCTTCTCGATCCCCGGGGTGCCTCCGGCGTATCCCCGGACGTAGATGATCGGGAGCCCGGCGGACGGCGTGCTCATGTCCGGCCTGCCCTCTCCGCGGCCGGTACCGGCCGGCACCGGCCGACCCGTTGACAAGGGAGCTTCTCCCCCCAGTGTCGGTGGCCGGCGCCGGCCTGTCACCCCCCGGCTCCGGACCGTTGATGACACGTCACTGCCCGTGGCGTGCCGACGGTCACCGGCGGCCCGCGAAGCGCTCCATCGCCGCCAGGACGGCCTCTCCGGTGGCGGGGGAGCCGGTGTGCCCGGCGTTCTGGATCACCGTCAGCTCGGCGTCCGGCCAGGCCGCGGCCAGCTTCCAGGCGGTGTCCAGGGGGCTGTCGAGGTCGAGGGCGCCGTGGATCAGCACGCCGGGGATGCCGGAGAGCCGGTGCGCGTCGCGCAGCAGCTGGCCGGGCTCCAGGAAGGCCCGGCGGGAGAAGTAGTGCGCGGTGATCCGGACGAAGGCCGTCAGCGCCTCGGAGGGGCGGTCGGTGTAGGCGTGGGGGGAGCCCATGGTCTCGTGGGCGATCACCGCGTCCTCCCAGGTCGCCCAGGCGGCGGTGGCCGCGCGGCGCACGGAGGCGTCCGGGTCGTTGAGCAACCGGTCGTACGCGGCGAGCAGGTCGCCGTCCCGGTCCTCGGGCGGCAGCGCGTCGCGGAAGGCCTCCCAGGGGCCGGGCAGCAGCCGCCCGACGCCCCGGTAGAGCCAGTCGATCTCCTCCGGCCTGGTCGTGGTGACGGAGTTGAGCACGATCTCAGACACCCGCTCGGGGTGCGCCTGGGCGTAGGCGAGGATCAGCGTGGAGCCCCAGGAGCCGCCGAACATCAGCCACCGCTCGATGCCCAGGTGCTCGCGCAGCCGTTCCAGGTCGGCGACCAGGTGCGCGGTGGTGTTGTGCGCCAGGCTGGTCGCCGGGTCGGCGGCGTGCGGTTCGCTGCGGCCGCAGTTGCGCTGGGAGAAGAGCACCAGCCGGTAGCGCGCGGGGTCGAAGTACTTCCGGTTGCGGGTGTTCAGCCCGGAGCCCGGGCCGCCGTGCACCACGACGGCGGGTTTGCCGTCCGGGTTTCCGGAGGCCTCCCAGTGGATCCGCTGGCCGTCGCCGACGTCCAGCAGGCCCTCCGCGTACGGCTCGCCGACGGGGTGGAACGCGGTCATGCGGGGGCCTCCTCGGTGGGGCGGATCGTGCGGGCGCCCGTGACACCAGCCGCCTGACGGACGGTGGTCGAACGGTTTCGGCGGGTGCCCGGGGTGGGCGGCTGTCCGGAGCGCGGGCGGTGCTCGGGCGGTCAGCGGTGCTCGGGCGGGAGCAGCACCGCGAGTCCGTCGAGGATACGTTCCAGGCCGAACGCGAACCGGGCGTCGAGGTCCGGCCCGGTGAGGTCGCCGGCCATCGCGACCAGGTTGGGGAACTCGGCGGCCGGTAGCGCGCGGAACCGCTCGGCGGCGCTGTCGGCGAGCTCGCGCCGGCCGGTGCCGGTGGTCTCGGCCGCCGCCATCGGCGACTGCTCCTGGAGCACGAAGCCCTGCACGTAAGCGCCGAGCAGGTAGGAGACCATCGCGGCGTCGGCGGCGGAGAAGCCGGCCTCGCGCAGCCGGTCGAGCTGGTCCTCCATCAGGTGGAGCAGGTTCGGTCCGGGTGCGAGGCGGCCCGCCACCACCTTGGCCGCGTCCCGCCGGCCGAGCAGGTGGGCGCGGTAGCGCTCGCAGTAGCCGCGCAGCTGGTCGCGCCAGCCGCCGGTGCGCGGCGGGGCCTCGACGTCGGCCATCAGTGCGTCGTTGAGGAGGTCCAGCAGCTCCTCCTTGTTGCGGACGTGCCAGTACAGCGAGGCGGCCTTGACCCCGACCTCGGCGGCCACCTTGCGCATCGACAGGCCGGCCAGCCCGTCGCGCTCCAGCACCCGCAGCGCGGCCTGCGCGAGCGCCTCGCGGGTGAGGCCGGGCTGGGCGGCGGAGTCCTCGTCGGCCGGCATGGGTCCTCGCTGTTCGTCGGAGCCGTTCGCTGGGGCTGTCCATCGGGGCTGTTCGTCGGGCGGGCGGAATTCGCGCTTGCAATCTAACACCGTTAGGTGCACGCTGTCCCCCGTCGAACCGCCCCCTAACACCGTTAGGGGCTTCCAGTGAACGAACCAGGAGGGGTGATCCGATGGGGGAGACCGAGGGGACCGCGGCGCCGGGCGCCCGGCGCCGCCGGCTCGCGCTCGCGACGCTCTGCATCACCATGTTCATGTCCATGCTGGACAACGTCATCGTCAACAACGCCCTGCCCCGCATCGGCCGGGACCTCGACGCGGGCATCACCGGCCTCCAGTGGGTGGCCGAGGGCTACAGCCTGGTCTTCGCCGCCCTGCTGCTCACCGGCGGAGCGCTCGGCGACCGCTACGGCCGCACCGCCGTCTTCCGGATCGGGCTCGCCCTGTTCACGGCCGGCTCGGCCGCCGCCGCGCTCGCCGGAAGCGTCGGCACGCTGGTCGCCGCGCGGATGCTCCAGGGCATCGGCGCCGCCCTGCTCACCCCGGGAAGCCTGGCGATCCTGCGGCACGTGTTCACCGACGAGCGCGAGCGCACCAGGGCGATCGGGACCTGGTCCGGGGTCTCCGCGCTCGGCCTCTCGGTCGGTCCGGTGGTCGGCGGCCCCATGGTCGAGGCCTTCGGGTGGGCGAGCGTCTTCTGGATCAACGTCCCGATCGGCGTCGCCGCGCTCGTCCTCTCCGGCCGGGTGCTGCCCGCGATCCCGGGCCGCGCCCGGCGCGTCGACCTCGGCGGCCTCGTCCTCTCCGCGACCGGCCTCGGTGCCGCCGTCCACACCCTCGTCGAGGGCCCCGAGCGAGGCTGGACGGACACCCGGGTGCTCGCCACGGCGGTGCTGGCGGTGCTGCTGCTCACGGCCTTCCTGCTGCTCGAACGGCGGATCGCCGAGCCGATGCTGGACCTGCGCCTGTTCCGCGACGGCGTGCTCGGCGGCGCGCTGCTCGGCGGGTTCGCGGTGAGCTTCGGGATGTTCGGCGCGCTGTTCTTCCTGCCGCTGCTGATGCAGGGCGTGCTGGACTGGTCGCCGACGGCCGCCGGCCTCGCCGGTCTGCCGATGACGGCGATGATCGTCGTCGCGGGCCCGGTCTCGGCCCGGCTGACCGGGCGCCACGGGCCCCGGTTGCCGCTGGTGCTGGGCATCGCCCTGTGCGCGCTGGGCCTGGCGGGCCTGTCCCTGTACGGCGAGAACGCCCGCTACGGCGAGTACCTCTGGACGCTGTTCGTGCTCGGCCTGGGCATGGGGATGACCTTCACCCCGGTGTCCATCGCCGTCCTCCAGCGGGTCGCCCCCGAGCGGATGGGCACCGCCTCCGCCACCGTCAACACCCTGCGCGAGCTCGGCGGCGTCCTCGGCATCGCCGTCCTCGGCGCGGTGCTGACCCACCGCCTGACGACGGCCCTGACCGCCGCCCTGACCGGCCTCGGCCTGCCGGCCGACGCCCTCGGCCGCACCACCGACACCCTGGCCACCGCCACCACGGCCCCGGTCGACCCGCTCCCGGCCCCGGTCCAGCACGCCGTGGAGCACGCCTTCACCGACGGCATCCACCTCGCCCTGCGCACCGGGTCCGCCGCCCTGGCGGTGGCGGCGGTCCTGGTCGCCCTCCTCCTGCGCGGCTCCGGCCGCCCGGTGGCCCCGGCCGCCGCGGCGGATCGTCCCGTCGGAGCCCGGGCGTAGCGGCCGCCGCCGTCCTACGGGGAGGCGGAGGGCCGGCCGTCCGCGGGCGGATCCGCAGGCCCGGCCCGCCTCAGCCGGGCGGCGAGGGCCCGGAGGCGGCGGCCGAGGCCGCGGGGCCGTGGTCCGTGCCCGGTGGTTTCGAGGTGGTCGAAGACGACGGTCCGAAGGCCGACTTCGGCGATCTCGTCGTTGATCACGGCCGCCAGGGCATGGGCATCGGCGGCCTCGTCGTGGCGACCGGTCGACGCGAGGGCGATTCCGAGGCTGCTGAGCGTCGCGCTTTCGAGGCGCCGGTCGCCGATTTCGCGGCAGATGGCCAGGCCCCGCGTGAACGCCGCGACGGCCTCGTCGAGACGGCCGAGCCCCCGAAGGGTGACACCGAGGTTGAGGCCGCCGTCGGGGCGGGCAGCCCCGACAGGGCGGGGACGACCTCGGCGGGCAGCTGGATCCTGATGTCCCGGCCCTGGACGACGGCCTGGAGGAACACGCCTCCGACGATGTCGTTGGCCACCGGCGCGCCGTCGCTCATCCGGTCACCGGGGAGCCGACGCGGTCCCGCCGTCCTCGGCCCGGCGCGGAGCCGGGGGAGGGCCGGTGGTGATGGTGTTGTGCGAGACGTCCCGGCCCTGGATGACCGGGCCGTAGATGTGGCTGCCGCTGATGGTGTTGGTCACGGACGCCGCGGCCGCCCGGCCGCCGTCCAGCCCGCGCAGCGCCTCGACCAGTTCGGCGAGCCGCCCGCTGAAATCGGGGTTCCGCTCGGCCGCGTCCTCCAGCGAGTCGGTCAGCCGTCGCCGGGTGCGCGCCGACAGCTCGCCCTGCTCGGCCTCCTCGGCGGCCCGCTCCAGCGCGGGGTCCTGTCCGAGCGCTCCGGCGACCAGCTCGTGCAGCCGGTCCATGCCCGCGCCCAGCGCCTGGTCCACCTCCGTGTCCGCCCGTCCGGCCAGCAGCCGGGCCTTCCGGACGAGCCACGCGAACACGTATCCGACCGCGATCTCGGCACCGGGAACCACGGCGAACCCCCTGGGACGTGCTGGAGTTGACGCTCCGAAGGTACCGGTTTCCGGCCGCGCCCACCGCTGTTCGGCGGAACCGGAAACCGGCGGTGGGCGCGGAGCCCGGAGCGCCCGCTCAGCGGATGCCCTCCACCGCGCTCTGGGCGGTGCGGGCCAGGGCCTTGCGGGCCTCCCAGGGGTGGGCCGGATCGGCCGGCGGGGCGGTGATCGGGGCACGGTAGGTCAGCTCGGCGACCAGGCCCCGGACGGCGACGACCCGGGCCAGTGAGGTGAGCAGGCCGTCCTCGCCGATGAACGCGGGGGCGCTGGTGGGGCGGCCGTCGTCCAGCCGGTAGCGGATCGCGAGCGGTTGGACGACGGCCCCGGACCGGACGGCCGCCTCGAAGAAGGCCGGACGGAAGCGGCCGCTCTCCCGGCCGCACCAGGTGGAACCCTCCGGGAAGACGATCACCGGTTGGCCGGACCGCAGGCCCTCGGCCACCTCGGCGACGGCGGCCGGCAGGGTGCGCAGCCGGTCGCGGTCGACGAAGACGGTGCCGCCCCAGGCGATCACCGGGCCGAGCACCGGCCAGTGGCGCACCTCGGTCTTGGCCAGTGAGCGGCCGGGGCTGGTGGCGGCGATCAGCGGGATGTCCAGCCAGGAGACGTGGTTGGCCACCACCAGCGCCCCGCCCGGGACCCCGCCCGGGCCGGGCTCGATCCGCACCGCGACCCCCAGCGAGCCGAGCAGGCCGCGCGCCCAGAACCGGGCGAGCCGGTCGCGCGGCCCGCGCGGCAGGGCCCGGGCCGGTACGAGCAGCGCGAGCCCGACCGTGAGCACCACCAGGAAGGCGGCCAGCCGCACGACCCGCCGGGGGAGCGCGACGGCCGGCGCCGGATCGGTCAGGCAGGCCTCCGGCGTGCAGGAGCCCGTCGGCAGCCAGACGCTCATGAGACCTGTTCCGGGGCCGGGGCCGCAGCCGTGCCGACGCCGCCCACGCCGGAGAGGAAGTGCCGCAGGTAGCGCGGGTCGGTGCGCTCCAGCGACAGCAGGACGTACAGGTCGGCGCAGTCGAAGTCCGGGTCGTGCGCGGGCTCGCCGCAGACCCAGGCGCCGAGCCGCAGGTAGCCGCGGAGCAAGGCGGGCAGCGGCGCCTTCGCGGCCCGCTCCACCCCGGTGGCGTCCCACGGGCGGTGCGGGGCGACCCGGTACTGCTCGGGGGCGAGGTGCTTGGCTGCGACGGTGTCCCAGACCCGGGCGGCGGTGGCGCCGCCGTCGGCCAGCGGGATCGAGCAGCAGCCGCCCACCCAGGTGTTGCCGGTGTCGGCGAGGTAGCGGGCTATGCCGCCCCACATGAGGTTGATGACGGCGCCGTTGCCCCGGTGCTCGGCGGCGATGCAGGAGCGGCCGAGCTCGACCAGGCCGTCGCGCAGCGGGGCGAGGCCGGCGAGGTCGAACTCGCCGTCGGAGTAGAGCCGGCCGGCCCGGCGGGCGGCCTCGGGGCGCAGCAGGCGGTAGGTGCCGACGACCGCGCCGTCCTCGCCCTCGCGGACGAGCAGGTGGTCGCAGAACTCGTCGAAGGGGTCCGCGTCCAGGCCGGGGACGGTGCTGTGCAGAGTGGCGCCGAGTTCGTCGGCGAAGACCTGGTGGCGCAGCCGCTGGGCGGCGCGGACGTCGGCCTCGTCGCGGGCCAGCGCGACGGTGTAGACGGCCGAGGCGGAGCCGGACGCGCTGTCCTGGCGGGCGGCGGGCACCGCGGTGGTGTCCCGGCCGGGGGCGACTGCGGGCGGAGTGTACGTGGGGACGGTGGTCATGGCGGACCCTCCAGGGCAGCACGGACGACGGCGGCCACGGGGATTGCCGTGGCACCGGCCCGGCCAGGCCCGTACGGTCGACGGGTCTGCGAACCGGCACCCGTATGTCTCTCCAAACCGGCTGGCATCCACGTTGCCGTTCGGCGTAGCGCAGATGTGCACCTGCTGAATGCGGCCACCCGACGTGTGCGGGACACCTGTTGGGCACCGGGGTGCCGCCCTATCCTCCGCTGCATGGGGTGGATTCCGGGGGCGGGACTCTGGCGCACGTTCGCCAGGGACATGGCAGAGGTCATGGTGTGCCAGGCGGCGGCGACGGCCGGGCTCGCGCTGGTGTACCTGCTGGCGAGGGCGGTCGGACTGGCGCCCTCGCCGTGGTGGTGCCTGGTGGTGGCGATGACGCTCGCCCTGCACCTGGTCGGCGAGCGCTGCTGGGAGGACGACCGGCGCCCGCGGACGGCGCTGGTGGCGCTCGCCGTGGCGCTGCTGGTCGCGGCGGCGCCGTACCTGGTGATCGGCGCGGCGGCCGGCTGGTCCGAGGCGCAGGCGGCGGACACCTACGCCTCGGGCGCGATGGCGGGCGGGCTGCTGCTCGCCGGGTACGTGGTGCGCGGCGTCCACGCGCTGCGCCGCGGCGCCCACCCGCCGCGCGCCGCCACCGGCCCGGCCCCGGCCCGGGGCGCGGGCGGGTAGAACGGGCGGGCAGCGGGCAGCGGGCAGGTGGCGCGGCGCGGCAGGTGGCGCGGCGGGTGGACGGCGGGCCCGTGGGCCGGGGGGCCTTCGGGTCAGTACGCCCGCCAGCCCGGCCCGTCGATCCCGCCCGGGACGGCCTCGGCCGGGCCGTAGGGTTCGCGGGTGAACACGAAGGAGCCGATGTCCAGGTGGCTCACCGAGCCGTCGGCGGCCCGCACCACCCGCAGGGTCTCGCCCGCGTAGTAGTCGTCCAGTCCGGTCCAGGTGCCGTCGTCCTCGGCGCGGAACCGCGAGGCGCGGCCGGAGCTGCCGAGCGCCGAGAGCTCCAGGCCCCGCCCGGCCGCCAGCCGCAGGGTGTGAGGGGCGGCGCCCCAGTACCAGGGGCCGGTGAGGGCGAGGAGCTGCTCGTCGACCTCGGACAGCGGGCGCCACGGCTCGGGGATCCGGGGCTCGTGCTGCGCGGTGATCGCGATCAGTTCGACGGCGACCCGCGCGGTGCGGGCGCCGTGGGTGGCGTTGGCGAAGGCGATCGCGGCCAGGCCGTCCGCCTCGCTGACCCAGAGGCCGGCGGTGAAGCCGGGCATCGATCCGCTGTGCCCGAACAGGGTGCGGCCCTCGTGCCGGATCAGCTGGAGGCCCAGGCCGTAGGTCTCGGTCCAGTCGTCGGTGTCCGGGGCGACGGCGGGGCGGCGCATCTCGGCCAGGGTGTCGGCGGACAGCACCTTCTCGTGGCCGTCGGCCAGGAAGGCGGCCCACCGGGCGAGGTCGGCGGTGGTGGACCAGAGCTGGCCGGCGGGGGCCATCAGGCCGCCGTCGGTGAGCGGCTCGGGCAGCATGACGTCGGCCCAGGGGTGGACGGCGAAGCCGCCGGCGTGCGGGTGCTCGGGCAGCAGGGTGGTGCGGTCCATGCCGAGGGGTGCGAGGACCTCGCGGCGCAGCACCTCGCCCCAGGGCTCGCCGCGCAGCCGCTCGACCAGCGCGCCGAGCAGCGCGTAGGTGGGGTTGGAGTAGTGGTGCACCCGGCCGACGGGGTGGCGGCGGGGCCGCTCCTCCTCCAGGAGGTCGGCGAGGGTCGGGCGCAGCGCGCCGTCGGTCCGCTCCCACCACGGGCCCGGGGTCTCCGAGGCGAGGCCGGCCGAGTGCGAGAGCAGCTGGGCGACGGTGGCGCCGTCGGCGGGGGTGCCGGGCAGGTGGCGTTCGATCGGGTCGGCGAGGTCGAGCAGCCCCTCGTCGCGCAGCCGCAGGACGAGGACTGCGGCGAAGGTCTTGGTGATCGAGCCGATCCGGTACTGCACGTCGGTGGAGGGTGCGTGGTCGTCGACCATGCTGCGGGCGCCGCTCCAGACCAGCTGCCCGTCCCGGACCACGGCGGCGACCATCGAGGGGGTGCGGCCCTCGGACTGGGCGACGGCCAGGCGGTGCAGCAGCGCGCGTCGGGTCGTGGGGAGCAGTTCGTCGGACAGGTCGGTCATCTGATCCTCTGACGTGGTGCGGGAGGGGGAGGTGCGTGGTGCCGGGGTACGGCCGCACCAACCTAATTCGTCACGTCAGGCCTTTCCACCCATTTTCTCCCGATCCCGCGCCCCTTCCGACACTCCATCACCGTCCGTTCGACGGACGCGACTTGACATGAGCAATTGGTCCAGTCCATTTTGGGGCCCTCCCCGCACCTCCACCCCCCACATCCCCCACTGGAGGTCAACGGTGCTCAAGCGCACCCGACTGCCCGCCGTCGGCGCCGCCGCGCTGCTCGCGGCCGCCGCGGCGTTCACCGCGCCCACCGCCGCCCACGCGGCCGACCAGCTCACCAACGGCGGCTTCGAGACCGGCACCCTGTCCGGCTGGACCTGCTCCGGCGGTCTCGGCTCGGTCGTCACCACCCCCGTGCACGGCGGCGCCAAGGCGCTGGCCGGCGCGGCCACCGCGAGCGACACCGCCAAGTGCGCGCAGACCGTCGCGGTCAAGCCCAGCACCACCTACACGCTCTCCGGCTGGGTCCGCGGCAGCTACGTCTACCTCGGCGTCACCGGCGGCGGCTCCGCCTGGACCTCCGCCGCCGACTACAGCAGGCTGAGCGTCTCGTTCACCACCGGCGCCACCCAGACCAGCGCCGAGGTCTACGTCAACGGCTGGTACGGCCAGGGCACCTACTACGCCGACGACATCGTCTTCGACGGCCCCGGCGGCGGCACCCCGCCCGCCGACACCCAGGCCCCCACCGTGCCCGGCAACCTGCGCGCCACCGGCAAGTCGGCGAACAGCGTCACGCTGGCCTGGGACGCCGCCACCGACAACGTCGGCGTCACCGGCTACGACGTCTACCAGGGCGCCGCCAAGGTCGCGACCGCCACCGGCACCGGCACCACGGTCACCGGCCTGAGCGCCTCCACCGCCTACAGCTTCACCGTCCGGGCCCGCGACGCGGCCGGGAACACCTCCGCCGCCTCCACCGCGGTGTCCGTGACGACCGACACCGGCGGCGGCCCCACCCCGACCGGCTTCAAGCAGGCCGCGCCCTACCTGTACAACGGCTGGGGCAACCCGCCGTCCCCCACCACCGTCATGAACGCCACCGGCATCAAGTGGTTCACCCTGGCGTTCATCCTGGCGCAGAACGGCTGCAACCCGACCTGGGACAGCCAGCGGCCGCTGCTGAACGGCGTCGACCAGGCCACCATCAAGGCGGTGCGCGCCGCCGGCGGCGACGTCGTCCCGTCGATCGGCGGCTGGAGCGGCAACAAGCTCGGCCCCAACTGCGCCACCACCGCCGACCTCGCCGCCGCCTACCAGAAGGTGATCGACGCCTACGGCCTCAAGGCGATCGACGTCGACATCGAGAACACCGACGAGTTCGAGAACACCGCCGTCCAGGACCGGATCCTCGGCGCGCTCAAGATCGTCAAGCAGAACAACCCCGGTCTGCGCACCATCCTGACCTTCGGCACCGCCGTCTCCGGCCCGACCTACTACGGCAACCGGCTGATCGAGCAGGCCAAGGCGCTCGGCGCGGACATCGACGTCTTCACCATCATGCCGTTCGACTTCGGCAACGCCTCCACGGACATGTACGCCGCCACGGTCAGCGCCACCGAGGGCCTGAAGACCAAGCTGAAGTCCGTCTTCGGCTGGGACGACGCCACCGCCTACGCGCACATCGGCATCTCCGGCATGAACGGCCTCAGCGACAACAACGAGGTCACCTCCGTCCAGACCTGGACGGCGATCCGCGACTGGGCCAACAGCCACCACCTGGCCCGGCTCGCCTTCTGGTCGGTCAACCGCGACCGCGGCTGCCCGGGCGGCGGCCAGCAGGAGACCTGCTCCGGCACCGCCCAGAACGACTGGCAGTTCACCTCCGTCACGGCCGGCTTCACCGGCTGACACCCCGGTACGACCGCGGCCCGGCCCCTCGGCGGAGGGGCCGGGCCGCGCCGTCGGTGCGGTGCGGGCGGGTGACCCGGCGGCGTGGCACCGCGCCGGCGCCCCGCGCCGCTCCTAGGGTCCGTCTGACCTCGACCCTACGGAGCGTCATGCCCTCGTCCTCCGGCCCGACCCTTCCCGAGCCGCGCCGGCCCGAGCCGCCCGCCGGCGTCAAGGCCCGCCGGGTGCTCCGCAACCCCAAGGTCTGGGCGGTCCCGGCCGTGCTGGTCGGCCTGCTCAGCCTGCTGATGTCGCTGCTCTACCTCGGCGGCATCCTCGACCCCCGCGCCGACCTGCACCACCTGCCGATCGCCCTGGTGAACACCGACCTCGGCGCCGAGGTCGGCGGACAGCCGCAGAACCTCGGCGAGCAGCTCGTCACCGGCATCGAAACCGCCCCCGGCCAGGGGGACGCCGTCTCCTGGCGGCGGCTCGACGAGGCCGCCGCGCGGGAGCAACTGGCCTCCGGCAAGCTCTACGGGGCGCTCCAGGTGCCGCCCGACTTCACCGCCGCGGTGGCCGCCCTCGGCGGCGCGAGCGCCAAGCCCGCGCGCCCCACCGTGATCCAGTACACCAACCCGGGCGTCGGCAGCCTCGGCTCCTCGCTGGCCGCCCAGATCGGCCAGCAGGCCGTCCACCAGGCCTCCCTGTCCCTCGGCGGCCGGCTCTCCGCCCTGCCGCAGGCCCAGGGCCTGGACGACGCGGCCCGGTTGCTGATCGCCGACCCGATCGCCGTCAGCACCACCGTCGGCCACCCGATCGGCAACCGCAGCGGCCTCGGGCTCTCCGCCTTCTACTACACCCTGCTGCTCGTCCTGGCCGGCTTCTTCGGCGCCAACATCATCGGCAACGGCGTCGACGTCGCGCTCGGCTACGCCGACAACGAGATCGGCCCCTGGCGCGCCCGCCACCCGGTGGTGCCGATCAGCCGCACCAGCACCCTCGCCGTCAAGTGCGTGATGTCGGTGGGCCTGTCGCTGCTCACCTCCTCGCTGATCATGCTGGCCGGGGTGGTGATCCTGGACATGGACGCCGCGCACCTGCCGCTGCTGTGGATCTTCTCGGTCTGCGCCAGCAGCGCGGTCGGCCTCGGCGTCCAGGCGATCAACGCGGCCTTCGGCGGCCTCGGCCTGCTGGTCAGCATGTTCGTGTTCATCGTGCTCGGCCTGCCGTCCTCCGGCGCGACCGTGCCGCTGGACGCCCTGCCGTCGTTCTACCGGTTCCTCGCGCTGTTCGAACCGATGCGCCAGCTCACCGACGGGGTGCGCGCCATCCTGTTCTTCGACGCGCAGGCCGACGCCGGCCTCGCCCGGGCCTGGACCTGGATCGCCATCGGCACCGTCGCGGCCCTGCTCTTCGGCTTCGCGATGGCCCGCTACTACGACCGCAAGGGCCTGCACCGCACCGTGCCCGAGCTCGTCTGAGCCCGGGCACGGAAGCCGGAAGCCGGAAGCCGGAAGCCGGAAGCCGGAAGCCGGAAGCCGGAAGCCGGAAGGCGGAAGCGCGGACGGAGGCTCAGCCCGCCGGCAGCGGCGGCAGCTCCGGCCGCCACAGCCAGGCCTCGAACAGCTCGTCCAGCGGCGTCCGGGCGTACCGGGCGGCGTGCGCGCGGAAGTCCGCCGTGGTCACCACCCCGTGCCGGTGGAACGAGGCCCAGTCCTTGAGCATCCGGAAGAACGCGGTGTCCCCGAGCGCCAGCCGCAGCGCGTGCACCACCAGACCGCCGCGCTGGTACAGCCGGTCGTCGAACATCAGCTTGCGGCCCGGGTCGGCCAGCCGCAGGTCCTGCGGAAGCCCGGCCAGCAGCCGGTGCGCGTACGCGGCCCGGGCGCCCGCCGTCGGCCCGCCGGAGCGCTCCGACCAGAGCCACTCCGCGTACTTCGCCAGCCCCTCGTTCAGCCAGATGTGGCTCCAGTCGCCGATCGACACGCTGTTGCCGAACCACTGGTGCGCCAGCTCGTGGGCCACCAGCCGCTCCCGCTCCCAGCCGCCGCCCACGTGGTTGGTGCCGAAGGTCGCCACCCCCTGCGCCTCCACCGGGACGTCCAGCTCCTCGTCGGCGACCACCACCGTGTACTCGCCGAACGGGTACGGGCCGAACACCTCCCCGAAGTAGGCCATCATCTTCGGCTGCCGCCCGAAGTCCGCGGCGAACGCGCCGGCCAGCCGCTCCGGCACGTACCCGGTCTGCGGCACCTGCGGGTGCTCGGCCAGCACCACCGGCCGGTACTGGCCGATCGAGACCGTCACCAGGTAGGTCGAGGTCGGCGCGGACTGCTCGTACACCCAGGTGGTGCTGGACGAGCCGGTGGTCCGGGTGAGCAGCCGGCCGCCCACCACCACCGTGTACGGGGACGGCGTGGTGATCGCGATCTGGTACGTCGCCTTGTCCGCCGGCCGGTCGTTGCACGGGAACCAGGACGGCGCCCCGACCGGCTGGCTGGCCACCAGCGCGCCGTCGGTCAGCTCCTCCCAGCCCAGGCCGCCCCACGGGCTGCGCACCGGTCGGGGGTTCCCGGTGTAGTGCACGTCGACGGTGAACACCGCGCCCGCCGCCAGCGCCTTCGGCGGGCGGATCCGCAGCTTGCCCGCCCGGTGGGTGTAGCGGGCCGCCTTGCCGTCCACCAGCACCCGGCCGATCCGGAACTCGGCGAGGTCCAGCGCGAACTCGGTCAGCGCGGTCGCGGCGACCGCGCTCAGCCGGGCCGTGCCGCCGAGCCGGTTCGGGCCGGGCCGGTAGTCCAGCGCCAGCTCGTACCGGTGGACCCGGTAGCGCGGATCACCGCTGGCCGGGAAGTAGGGGTCCGGCGGGGAGACGGGCTGCGGGGGCTGCGGGGACTGCGCCGGGCGGGGGTTCACCGGGTCGTACGCTCCTGGAAACACGGGACTGGGCAGGGGACGGGGACGGGGCTGGGACGGGGGACGCCCGGGGGCCGGACGGGGCGAACCCCGGCCGGCCCCCGGGGGACGGCGGTCAGGAGGTGGTCTGCCACACCTCGATCGGGTTGCCGAGCCACCGGCTGTCGGCGGGCACGGATTCGGCGCGCATCACCAGCGAGGCCGGGCCCAGCGTGCTGCGCGCGCCCACCGTACTGCCGGGCAGCACGATGCCGCCGGGCCCCAGGGTGGCGCCCTCGCGGAGGACGACAGTATCCATCCGCATGATCCGGTCGTGGAAGAGGTGGGTCTGCACGACGCAGCCGCGGTTGACCGACACCCCGTCCCCGAGCGTCACCAGGTCCGCCTCCGGCAGCCAGTAGCTCTCGCACCACACACCGTGCCCGACCTTCGCGCCGAGCGCCCGCAGCCACACGTTCAGCACCGGCGTACCCGGCACCGCGCCCACCAGCCACGGCACCGCCAGCACCTCCACGAAGGTGTCCGCCAGCTCGTTGCGCCACACGAAGCCGCTCCACAGCGGGTGCTCCACCGCCCGGAAGCGGCCGACCAGCAGCCACTTCGCGGCCACCGCCACCGCGCACGCCGCCGTGCCCGCCACCAGCAGCACCGCGCCGGACAGCAGCGCCGCCGCGAGCGGGGACCACGCGGTCGACAGCCAGGACAGCGCCGCCAGGGTCAGCGCGCCCAGCGCCCCCGAGGCCAGCACCGGCAGCAGCCGGGCCACCTCGACCAGCCCGCGCGCCCACAGCAGCCGCGCCGGCGGCTCGTAGGTCAGGCTCTGGTCCGCCTGGTCGGCCGAGCGCGGCAGCCGCACCGGCGGCATGCCCAGGTAGGAGCCGCCCTTCTTCGCCTTCTCCGGCGTCGCGGACAGCACGCCGACCAGGCCGCGCTTGGGCACCGAACGGCCCGGCGCGGTCATCCCCGAATTGCCGAGGAACGCCCGCTCGCCGACCTTCGCCTCGCCCAGGCGCACCCAGCCGCCGCCCAGCTCGTACGGCGCCATCAGGGTGTCGTCGGCCAGGAACGCGCCGTCACCGACCGTGGTCAGGCTCGGCAGCGCCAGCACCGTGGACACCTCGGCGTGCTTGCCGACCCGCATGCCCAGCGCCCGCAGCCACAGCGGGGTCACCAGACCCGCGTACAGCGGGAAGAGGATCTCCCGGGCCTGGTCCATCAGCTGCATGACCGTCCAGGCCTGCCAGCCGACCCGGCCGTGCAGCGGGTGCACCCCCGGCTCCAGCCCGATCGACAGCAGCCGCACCGCCGCGACCAACTGCGCCGCGTACACCACCCCGAACGCCAGGGTGGCCGGCAGCAGGCCGAGCAGGGCGCCGCCGAGCGCGCCGCCCAGACCGTCCGCCGGGTCGACGAACGGGGCGAGCACCGCGAGGCCGGCCACCGCCGGCAGCAGCGGCAGCAGGCTCAGCGCGGTACCGCTCAGCCCGTAGAGCGCGGACCAGCGGGCCCGGCGCACCGGGCGCTCCTTGGGCCAGCTCCGCTCGGCGCGGCCCAGCTTGACGGCGGGCGCGCCGCCCCAGCGCTGGCCGGTCGGGACGTGCCCGGTGACGCTGGAGCCGGCCACCACCTGGGCCCGCTTGCCGACCCGGGCGCCCGGCAGCAGGGTCGAGCGGGTGCCGACCACGGCGCCCGAGCCGACCTTGAGCTGTCCGACCTCCAGCCGGTCGCCGTCCAGCCAGTAGCCGTTGAGGTCCACCTCGGCCTCCACCGCGCAGCCCCGGCCCAGCTTGAGCATGCCGGTCACCGGCGGCAGCGAGTGCAGGTCCACCTCCTCGCCGACCTTGGCGCCCAGCGCCCGCGCGTAGCGCACCAGCCAGGAGCCGGACAGCGAGGTCGCGCCGCTCACCTCGGCCAGCCGCTCGGCGGTCCACAGCCGCAGGTGGACGCCGCCGCCGCGCGGGTAGCTGCCCGGCCGCAGGCCGCGCAGCAGCAGCCGGGCGCCGCCGGCCGCGATCGCGAGGCGGCCCGCCGGGGTGAACAGCGCCGCCGCGCCCGCGCCGACCGCCCACCAGGAGGCGGTGGGCGCCCAGGCGAAGCCGTCCAGGTGGGAGAGCAGGTTGCCGAGCGCCAGCACGGCCACCGTCCAGCGCAGGCCGACCACGGTGAACAGCGGGATCAGCAGGAGCAGCTGCAGCAGCTTGGCGCGGGTCGGCACCGGCGCGATCGTCCGGGCCTCGCTGGTGCCGGCGGCCGTGCGCTCCAGGTGGCGGGCGAGCTTGCGCAGCGTCGGCTGCTGGTAGATGTCCAGCACCGCCGCGTTCGGGTAGCGGGTGCGCAGCAGGGTGGTCAGCCGGGCGGCGGCCAGGCTGCCGCCGCCGATCGCGAAGAAGTCCTCCCGGGGGCCGCTCACCGGCACCCCGAGGATCTCCGTCCACTGCTCGGCCAGCCAGGCCTCGGTGCCGTACAGCTGCTCGGTCGGGCCGGCGGTCTCCAGGTCCGGGAGCGGCCAGGGCAGCGCGTTGCGGTCCACCTTGCCGGAGGTGCGGGTGGGCAGGGTGTCCACCGGGGCGAGCAGCGGCACGAGCGCGGCCGGCAGCTCGGCGCGCAGCCGCGCCACCGCCTGCTCGCGGTCGAAGCCCTCTCCGGTCACCAGGTAGCCGACCAGCAGCTGGTTGCCGCCGCGCGCGGTGCGCACGGCCGCGGCCGCGCCGGCCACGCCGGGCAGCGCCTGCAGCGCCGCGTCCACCTCGCCGAGCTCGATCCGCCGGCCGCCGAGCTTGATCTGCTCGTCGGCGCGGCCCAGGAAGAGCAGGCCCTCCGGGTCGGCCTGGACGAGGTCGCCGCTGCGGTAGGCGCGCTCCCAGCCCATCGAGGGCAGCGGCGCGTACTTCTCGGCGTCCTTCTCCGGGTCCAGGTAGCGGGCCAGGCCGACGCCGCCGATCACCAGCTGGCCGGTGCCGCCGGGCGCGACCGGCTCGCCGGCCTCGTCGACGACGACGAGGTCCCAGCCGTCCAGCGGCAGGCCGATCCGCACCGGGCCCTCGCCGGTCAGCAGCGCCCCGCAGGCGACCACGGTGGCCTCGGTGGGGCCGTAGGTGTTCCACACCTCGCGGCCCTCGGTGACCACCCGCTGGACCAGCTCGGGCGGGCAGGCCTCGCCGCCGAAGATCAGCAGTCGGACCTCGTTGAGCGCCTCGGCCGGCCAGAGCGCGGCCAGCGTCGGCACGGTGGAGACCACGGTGATCTCCTGCTCGGCCAGCCAGGGGCCGAGGTCGGCGCCGGAGCGCACCTGGGAGCGGGGGACGGGCACCAGGCAGGCGCCGTGGCGCCAGGCCAGCCACATCTCCTCGCAGGAGGCGTCGAAGGCGACGGACAGGCCGGCCATCACCCGGTCGCCGGGGCCGATCGGCTCGTCCTGGAGGAAGAGCGCGGCCTCGGCGTCGACGAAGGCGGCGGCGTTGCGGTGGGTGACGGCGACACCCTTGGGGCGGCCGGTCGAGCCGGAGGTGAAGATGATCCAGGCGTCGTCCGCCGGGGTGGGGCGCCGGGCGGCGGGCGTCTGGTCGGCGAGCGGTTCACGAGCCGGTCCGACGGGCGTGAGCGCGCGCTCGGCGCCGAGGACGGCGGCGACGGCGGCCTCCTCGAAGACCAGCTGGGCGCGCTCGTCCGGGTCCTCGAAGTCCACGGGGACGTAGGCGGCGCCGGCGGCGAGCACCGCGAGCACGGAGACGTAGAGGTCGTTGGTGCCGGAGGGCACGCGGACGCCGACCCGGTCGCCGCGGCCGATGCCGGCGGCGGCGAGGCGGCGGCGCAGCTGCTCGACCTCGCCGGCCAGCGCCCGGTAGCTGAGCACGGTGGTGCCGTCGTCGAGGGCGGGCTCGGCGGGGTGCTGCCGGGCGGTCGCGTCGAGGAGGTCGACCAGGGTGCGCGGGGCGGCGGCCGGGCGGCCCGGGTAGCGGGCCTGCTTCTCGGCCGGCTCGGCCTGGGTGGCCTGGGCGGCCTGGTCGACCTGTGCGGTCGGCTCGGCGTGCGGGGCCTGCGGTTCGGTCGGCTCGGTGCCGGGTGCCTGCGCGGTGGCGGCGTCCGGGCCCGGTTCCAGGCTGGGTGCGGCTGTCATGACTGCCGTGTGCTCCTTGTCCTCGCCCCGTCCCGATCGATGTCCGACCCTTGGGGGCGGTGGGAGCACTCGCCTGTCCGGGTGACCCCACTCCGGGGCCGGAGCGGACAACCCAACCGATGGTAGCCCGGGGTGGTGAACGGCGACATGGCAGGTGCTCGGCCCAACTTGCCTTGGATTGGCCAAATCTGACGGAACATCAGCTCATAACTGAGGCCCTGTGGCGCAGATGTGACGACCCCTCAGTCATTTTGACGGACCGTCAGGTCGATTTTCCGACCGTGACCCATGCCACACCGGATGCTGCTCCGTCGGGGTGAAGGGCCCGCCGCACGGGGGTGCGGCGGGCCCGTCCGGGTGGGGCGGGGATCAGTGGAACGGGTGGCGGAACTGCTCGACGTGCTCCTGGAGGAAGGCCTCCAGGGTGCGCGGGGGCCGTCCGGTCAGCCGGGTGGCGGCGTCGTCCGGGGCCTCCGGGCGCTCGACGGCGAGCTGCTGGATCTCGACCACGTGGGCGGCCAGCCAGTCCGGCATCCCGCCCCGCGTGACCAGGTGGGCGTGCAGCTCCTGGGGCGGCAGGTCGACGTACTGCACCGGCCGTCCGAGCAGCGTGCTCAGCAGCCCGGCCAGCTCGGGGTGGCTGTAGGCCCGGCCGCCCGTCAGGGCGATGCTGCCGCCCGCGTCCCCCGGGCGGATCAGCGCCGCGGCCGCGACGTCGCCGATGTCCCGGCAGTCGACGTAGTTGCACGGGGCCGTGCCCATCGCGCCGTGGATCTGCCCGGCCGCCGCGATGCCGGGCGCGAGCAGCAGCAGCTTCTGCATGAACGCGTACGGGCGCAGCACGGTGGTGGGGATGCCGGAGGCGCGCAGCCGCTCCTCGATGACGTGGTGGCCCCGGGAGACCGCCACCGGGGAGTCCGGCTCGGCGGCCGGCGCGGAGACCTTGACGATGTGCTCCACGCCCTCGATCACGGCGAGGTCGACGGTGCGCAGCTCGTACTCGACCTGGCGGGGGCCGTTCTCCATGGTGAGGAAGAGCTGGCGGGTGTGGCGGAGGGCGGCGCGCATCGCGTCCGGGTCGGCGGCGTCGGCGGCCACCGCCTGGACCAGCGGGCGGGCGGTCGCGTCGAGGCCGGCGAGCAGGCGCTCGGGGTCCCGGCTGAGGGCGCGGACGGGGATGCCGAGCGCGGTGAGGCTGCGCAGGGTGGCGCCGCCGGTGGCGCCGGACGCGCCCATGATGGTGATCATGCGGGGTTCTCTCCTCGGATCTGTGGATCGGTGGGTCTGTGGATCTGGTGGGTCCGATAGATCGGGTGGGTCTGGTGGATCGGGTGGGTCAGTGCGCCCGGTGCGGGCGGGGGAGGGAGGCGCGCCAGCGCCAGGTGGTCATGGTCGCCGCGATGAAGGAGGACAGCGGGAGGTCGATGCGGAGCCGGCCCGGCCACGGGCTGTCGGCGAGCGCCGGGATCCGGGGCAGCCACTGCGCGCCCGCCCAGCCGACCGCGAGGGCGAGGGCCGCGGCGCCGAGGCCGAAGGCGATCGCGAGCAGCGGGGCCGGTCCGCGGGTGGCCCAGGACCCGGCCCGGCGGCGCCGGTGCCGGAGGCCGATCAGGGCGGCGACCAGCGCGGAGGTCCCGGCGATGGTGGTGACGGCGGCGATCTTGAGTTCCGACTGGCCGGTCGCGAAGCCGCCGGCCCCGGCCATGACGGCGGGCGCGGCGTAGGCGACCAGCACCTCGCGCCAGAGCACGAAGCGGGGCGGGGTGGCGGTGGCGGGAGCGGCGGGCCGCCGCTCGGTGGTGGGTGAGGCGCCGGGCATGGGTGACTCCAAAGTGCTTAGGTCGCTAACTATAAGTGGTGAGGCGGCTAACTATATGGGCGTGGAGAGCCCGTGGCGGGCCCGTCGGGGCGTGGGGTCGGCGCGGGCGGTTCTGTCGTGGATCGCGGGTCGGGTCAGTCGTCGGTCAGGGCGGACATGCCCGCGACCAGCCGGGCCAGCAGGTCGAGGAAGACCGCGCGCTCCTCGACCGAGAGGCCGCCGACCATCGCCTGCATCCGCTCGAAGTGCTCCGGCGCCATCTCGCGCAGTCGCCGGGCGCCGCGCGAGGTCAGCACCACGACATTGCCCCGCCCGTCCTCGGCGGACGGGCGCCGGGCGACCAGGCCGTCCCGCTCCAGTCCGTCGACCAGGCCGGTCACGGTCGCGCGGGACACCCCGAGCGCCGACGCCAGCTGCGAGGGCGGCTTCTCGCCGCCGTGGTCCTCCAGTTCGGCCAGCAGTCGGTAGCGGCCCGTGGACAGCCCGAAGCGGGCGAAGTGCGCCTCGCCGGCCTGGCCGAGCCGGGAGCCGGCGGCCATCAGTCGCGCCGCGACCAGGACCGCCTGGGGGTCGGCCGACAGGCCGTACCGGGAGAGCTGCCGGCGGGCCTGGTCGAGCGTGGGTGCGCCGTTGCCGGCCTCGTGCTGCTGTGCCATGGAAGTAATATGGCGGCTAACCAGATGCCGGGTCAAGTCGGGCCGGTTCCGCCCAGCCCTGGCCTGCCCCGCCCCGCTCGGGCGTGGGCCGAGCGCGGCGCGCACCACGGTGCCGGGCGGGGCGGGCCGGATCGCCGCGCGGAGGGCTGCGCCGGCGTCCGACGCCTCCTCGCCGCGCCGAGCGGACCCCGGCGTCGCCGGCCTGAGTGGACGTCGGCCAGGACGAGATCCGCGGGCTGGTCGCGACACCGTCGCGCCCGGCGATTCTCCCGGGGAAATGCCGGAGCGCTGACCCGGAACGGGAATGCGACAGCATAATGTCAGACTAATTCGCCCATGATCGATGGCCCCGGACCTCCGTGCTAGCGTGCGGCCACCGGCTGCTCACCGTCGAGGAAGTGGGTCGATCGATGAATCGTGAATTCTCCCGCCGGGGATTCCTCGGCGGCACCGGAATGGCCGCCGCCGGAATGACCGCGGCCGGTATTTCCGTCGGCGGTATTCCGGCCGCCGGGCAGGCCGCAGCCGAACCGGTCGCACCGGCCGAACCGGTCGAACGCTCCGAGGGGGTGACCGTCCTCCCCTCGGACCCCCGCTACGAGACGCTCAGCCAGGGCTTCAACCAGCGCTGGCGCAGCCGGCCGGCGTACATCCGGCTGGTGGGCGGCGAGGCCGACGCGGTCACCGCGCTGCGCTCGGCGCTGGACCGCGGGCTGCGCCCGACGGTCCGCGGCGGCGGCCACTGCTACGAGGGCTTCGTCGACAACGACCAGGGGGTCATCCTCGACCTCAGCACTCTGCGCGGGGTCCGCGCCGCGACCGACAAGTTCGGCGCCGCCACCTACGCGGTCGAGGGCGGCGCCACCATCTGGGACATGTACACCGGCCTGTTCCGCCGCTACGGGGTGACGCTCCCGGCCGGCTCCTGCTACTCGGTCGGCGCCGGCGGCCACATCTGCGGCGGCGGGTACGGACTGCTCTCCCGGCGGCACGGGCTGACCGTCGACCACCTGGTCCAGGTCGACGTGGCCACCGTCCGCGGCGGCACCGTCGAGGTCACCAGGGCGAACCGCGCCGACCCCGAGGGCTCGCCCGAGCGCGAGCTGTTCTGGGCCCACACCGGGGGAGGCGGCGGCAGCTTCGGCGTCGTGCTGCGCTACCACCTCGCCCACGCCCTGCCGAAGCCGCCGCCCCGGGTCTGGCTCAGCAGCGTCGCCTGGAAGTGGAGCGAACTGCTCAGGAACCCCGAGGACTTCCGCATCCTGCTCGCCAACTTCGGCGCCTTCTTCGCCGCCCACAGCGGGCCGTCGGAGACGGTGTACCAGGGGCTGTTCTCGATCCTCCACCTCACCCACCACTCGAACGGGAACGTCGTCCTGTTCAGCCAGTGGGACGAGCCGGACCCGGCGCCGCTGGACGCGTTCCTCGCCGAGGTCGAGGCCGGAATGCGGACCAAGGCCACCGTCCAGACCGACCAGGCCGGCCTGCTCTTCCTGCCCTACCCCGACCGGCGGCGCCAACTTCCGTGGCTCCAGGCGACCATGACGGTCAACGGCTCCGGCGCCAACCAGCGGGGCAAGTACAAGTCCGCCTACCACCGCACGGCCTTCACCCCCGCCCAGATCGACACCTGGTGGACCTGGCTCACCAAGGACGTCGAGGGCGTCGACCTCACCCAGACCCTGGTCCAGATCGACTCCTACGGCTGCCGGGTCAACGACCGCGGCCCCGCCGAGACCGCCGCCCCGCAGCGCGACTCGGTGCTGAAGCTCCAGTACCAGACCTACTGGACCGACCCGGCCCAGGACGCCGGCCACCTGGCCTACCTCCGGGGCCTCTACGAGGACACCTACCGCACCACCGGCGGCATCCCGGAGATCGGCACCGACACCGACGGCGCCTACGTCAACTACCCCGACGTCGACCTGGGCACCACCGCCGACCGGAACCCCGCCTACCAGCGCCTGTACTACAAGCAGAACTACACCCGCCTGCAGCACGCCAAGAAGACCTGGGACGACCAGAACGTGTTCCACCACGCCCAGTCGATCACCTTGCCGTCCTGACCGATCATGCAGCGGCATGTCGACCATCCGGTAACCGGATGATATCGGCGTGAAAGGCGTGAGTGGCGAGGATCGGGCGGCTCAGGCCGAGTCGGCGTGAAACGGGTCCGACGACGGCGTCAGGCCTGCGGACGAAGTCGGCCACGCGACGCCGTCGATCGCGAGCCACGGCGCAGCGGCCGCCCGGCCGCCGACCCGAAGCCCGTGAGTTGCTACCCGCCGAGAACTGGGCCGTCTAGGACAGAAACTGTCCTAGATGGCCCCTACCGTCCGGCCGGAAGGCACTGATCGAAACGGTGATTCGGAGGGATCCGTCATGATTCTGGTGATCGGCGCGACCGCGCACTTCGGGCGGCCGACGGTGGAGGTGCTGGCGAGTGCCGGCCGGCGGGTCCGGGCCCTGTCGCGCACCCCTGAGCGGGCCGGTCTGCCCGAGGGCGTGGAGATGGTGCGCGGTGATCTGGCCCGGCCCGAGACGCTCGGGCCCGCGCTGGACGGCGTGACCGAGGTGTTCCTGGTCCTGCCCCACGGGCTGGACGCGCGGCCGCTGTTGGAGCAGGTGCGGCAGTCCGGGGTGCGGCAGATCGTGTTCCTCTCCTCCGGGGCCGTCGTCGAAGGCGCGGACCCGCAGCCTGCTGTGACCGCCGCCCACCACGAGCGGGTGGAGCGGGAGATCCTGGCGACGGGCGTCGCCTGGACGTTCCTGCGGTTGTACTTCCCGGCGATCGACTCGTCATCACGGGCGATGCGGTCGCAGGGCGGTGACCTCGTCCGCGGCCCGCACGCCGCGGCGGTGCACGAGCGCGACGTCGCCGAGGCGGCCGCCGCCGTGCTCGGCGAAGCGGAGCACTTCGGCCGAATCTACCAGCCGACCGGGCCGCATGGGCTGACCGAGGCCGAGCGGGTCGTGGTACTCGGCCATGTCCTGGTCCGCGAGTTGGGCTTCGAGGAGGTGGCCGAGCGGATCCTGCAGCAGCAGCTCAGCCAGTTCATGGACGCCGGCTTCGTCGGTGCTCTGCTGGAGCTGATGGCGGGAACGGCCGGCGATCCGGCACTGGCTGTGAACGACACCGTCGAGAAGCTGGCCGGCCACCCGGCACGCCCGTTCGCTCAGTGGGTCGCGGATCATCTGGCGGACTTCCGCTGACCGTGCGGCGGCCTTCAGCAGCTCTGCCAGGTCGCCGGGTTCGGAGGAGCGCTGGTCGATCCACCAGCCGGAGCGGATCACGGTGGCGCGGGCCTGGGTTTCGAGCTGCTCCCAGTCTGTCTCCGACATGTCGTCCTCCAGGACGCGGATCTTCGCGTGTCCGTATGGCCAACCCCGGCTCTGGGGTGCGGAGATGACCTCATTCCGTGACAGGGAACGCCGCACGGTGGGAGAGATCGACGATCTGGCGGCGGCGAAGCTCCCGCCCGGCGGCTCTTCCGACTCCTCGGTCTGGCCCCCGGCCACGGCATCAGCACGGCCGCGGCCGCCGCGCTCTCCGGCTCGGCCCCCGCCGCGACCGGGCCTGTGCTCGAACACCTCGCCGCCGCCCATCTGCTCAACCCCGCCGGCCCCGACCGCTACCGCCTGCACGATCTGCTGCGCTGCTACGCCGCCGAACGCGCCGCCGCCGAAACCGGCCCCGCCGACCTCGCCGCCGCCCGGGAACGCCTCCGCTCCTGGTACCTGCAGCCGGAGGACCAAGGAGGCCAGGACGACTCCAGCCTGAGCGGGGAACCGTGTTGACCTGGACCACCGTGCCCGGTACGGCGCCGTTCGAGGTGCCGGACCGGGCCGGGCGGGTCAGCGCCAGACCGACGCGATGTGCGCCACCAGGTAGGTGATGGCCAGCAGGATGATCCCCGCGGTGACCTGGACGAGCAGTGCACCGGCGAAGGTGCTCGGCTTCCACCCGGCCGGCTGCTCCGTGGAACTGGTGGAGACCGCGGTGACCTTCCTCGGCGGCTGCTGTCCCGCTGCGGGTGTCTTCGGGGCAGGAACCGGTGTACCTCGCGGCCTCGTTGTGGTCTTCTTACCCATGTGGTCCTCTCGGGGGCCTCCGGTCCGCCACGGCCTTTTCGACGGGAGCGTGGCGGGCCGTCCTATGACCAACGCTTGCTGATCGTGGGTCTCAGGCTTCCCCAGGAGCCTGCTTTGCCGGAACGCGCAACGGCGCGAGTTTTTTCAGCCGGTAACGGTCTGTCAACATTGCGTATGTGCGCAATGCCGACCTGGGGGTGGACGTGACCGATGGCCTCCCGAGCAAGCGGAAGAAGGCCGAGCTCAAGCCGATCGACGGGGATGTCGACGGCCCTGACCGACTTCTCATGGAACGCCTTCGCGAGCTGTACGAAGGGAGCAGCTGGGTCAGCCTCCGGGAGTTCAGCGAGGCGATCGGACGGGTGAGGGCGGGAAGGCTCGGTACGACGCTGGACGAAAGGCCTGACCTCAAGCCTGACGTCGGAACGCTGTCCTACTACATGCGAGGTGGTGGGAGGAGCGGGGCGCGGGGGCGGCCGCGCCGAGTGACCGAGGAGTTCCTCCACGAGCTCTTCCAGGCGCTGGAGGAGGAGCAGGACGACGGCCGGGGCGAGTGGGCCCGCGGGTTCCGGCTGACCGAGGACGTGCGGGCGGACACGCTGCGGCTGTACGTCGAGGCCATCCGGGTCACGCAGCCCGTGCGGGCACGGCTGCTTGAGCTCCAGACGGAGCACGCGGACCTCGGCGACCGGTACGAGGGCCTTCGGCAGCTGGTCGATGATCTGCGGGACGAGTTGGAGCAGGCCCGCGTCGAACGTGACGCACTTGACGGGCGCAACAAGCTCCTTCGGGAGCAGGCGGATCTGGACCGTGAGGCACTGCGCGCGAACGAGGATCTTCGTGCCGTCCTCACCGCGAGGATCGGTGAGCTGAAGGACGATCTCGCTCGTGCCCAACAGGACCGCGACCACGTCCGGCGCGAGTACGAGGCGCTGAAGAACGAGATGCGGGTCGTCGTGGAGGCGGCCGCGGTGGAACGACAGGTCCTGGTCGAGCAGCACGAGGCGGCGGTCACGATCCAGGCCGCGCTCCTGGAACAGTTGCAGCGCGACGCCCAGGACGAGAAGGCGAAGAGGCTGACCGCCGAGACCCAGCTGCGGTCGGTGTACCAGGAGCTGACCGCGCCGATGCCCAACGTGGCCATCGAGCCGGCCCCGAGGGGGCCGCGGGCCGAGGACGTGGTGGCCGTTCTCGCGAGGCTGGGCGAACTGCCGACCACCGGTGACGAGCGAGCGATCGCCGGTCACGAGCGAGCGATCGTCTCGCAGCTCGTACCGCTCCTTCGTGTCCTTCCGCGGATGGCGGACACGGCGCTCGAGCCGCTGTGCGCGTACGTTCGGCGCGTCCGCAGCGTCGACCGGGTCGAGCCCGGGCGGGGCGGTCGGGGAAGCGCGGCGGTGCAGCTGATCGTGGATCTCCTGGGATGGCCCCATGCGGCACGGACGTCCGTGGATCTGACCAGGACCGATCTGTCCTTCATGACGTTCCAGGGGCGCGACCTGCGCTATGCCAGGCTCACCGGTTGCCGGCTCAGGCGGGTGAACTTCCGGGGTACCAACCTGGCGAACGCGGATCTCCGGCGCGCCGACCTGCGCATAGCCAACTTCACCGGTGCGACTCTGCACGGCACCAACATGGAGGAGGCCGCAGGTCTGCGGGTCGATGCCCTGGCGGCAGCCAAGATCGACAAGAACACCATCCCGCCGGAGGGCTTCGTCCTCATCCGCAAACCATGGGGACGATGGGTCCTCGCCGAATCCGAGCGCAGCGCCACTGATGAAAGGCGTGCGGCCTCCCATCCGGCCACGAGCGTCGGCCAACTGCTCCAGCAGGGCCGCAGTTGGCAGGGCCGCACCCTGTCCGACGTGGCCGCCCGCCTGGGCGTGACCGAGGAGCTGGTGGCGAAGATCGAGTCCGACGACGCCCAGAGCCTGAGGCTTCGCGACCTTGTGATGGACTTTGCCCTGGACGTCGAGGTCAATCCCGTCAGGATCCGGTCCTTGCTGGAGCGTCAGGTGAGTCGTGGGCTCGAAAGGTTCCTGAACGAGTCCAGGCCGTAGCACAAGCCTTGATCGCCGGCCGCTCAGCCATAGCGCCCTGGGTTGTTGCGCACCCCCGCAACGCCTTGGGAATCGCCGGAGCCCGCCCCGGCGGGGCGACCACGGGGGTCGTCCTCGACGACCAGGATGGCGCGAGAGATGGCGCCACCGGACCCGGGCCCGCCCGGCCGCCGGGGATCGGGTGCGTCCGGGCGCACGGCACCGACGGCGGACGCGGAGGCGGCGGTGCGGCGGCGGCCCGCCGACCGAGGCGCCGATCCGTCCGGTGTCAGTCGCCCGCGGGTTCGGTGGGCCGGTCGAGCCAGTCGAAGAGGTCGGCGCCCAGCAGCTCCCCGTCGTGCGCGACATCGCCCCGGAGGCGGCCGGGCGGGAGCCGGTGGAGGGACGAGCGGTCCCGGCCGTGCCGGCGCATGAACAGGCCCGCGCCTCCGCCGTCCTCGCCGACCAGGGCCCAGTGGGGCGCGTACGCCGGCACCTCCCAGGCGTCGTTGCGGGCGCGGAAGGTGTGCGGCCCGAACAGCGTGCCGCCGTCCGGGAGCCGGATTCCGGGGGTGGCGCGCCACAGTCGGGCGACGGCCGGGTTCGGCCCCTCCTTCAGCCCGGCGGCAACTGCCGTCCAGACCGTGAGGAACCCGGCGAAGGAGTCGGCGAACGGCTGCTCCTCCCCGGTGAAGGGGCTGTGCACGACGACGGGCCACTCCCCGTCGGCGGCCAGGTCGAGGGCGAATCCGTACCGCTCGTGGTCGTCGTCCTCGTGGAACCAGAGCCGGTCCCCGCCGGACCAGCCCTCGGTGAGCCCGGGTTCGCCCAGGTCGGGCACGGGTTCCACGGTGGCGATCGGGCGGCCGCGCAGCGAGCCCTCGCCGTACGCGGCCAGCCACCACCGGTACGAGCGGGGGAGCGGGCCGGTGACGGCCTCCGCCGCGCGGATCGCGGCTTCCGGACGGCCACGACCCGGCCGGGTGACGACCCCCGGTGTCGTGGCGATCAGGTCCCGGAGAAGTTCTGGATCGGCCCGCATGACGGGGAGTCTCGCACGGAGGTCGGACAGGAGCCGCACCGGAGCGGCGTCGGCCCGGTCGGCAACGTCGAGCCGGCCTCCAGCTTCACCGACCGCGCCATGCAGGCCACCGGCTACCGGAGGGGCCGCGTCCTGCTCGCCGGTGACGCCGCGCACATCCACTCACCGCTCGGCGGCCAGGGCCTCAACCTCGGCATCGGCGACGCCGTCAACCTCGGCTGGAAGCTCGCCGCCACCGTCCACGGCACCGCGCCCGAGGGCCTGCTCGACACCTTCACCGACGAGCGCCACCCGATCGCCGCCGCCGTCCTCGACTGGTCCCGCGCCCAGGTCGCCACCATGGCGCCGGGCCCCAAGGCGTCCGCCCTGCGCAGGCTGGTCCTCGACCTGATGAGCACCCCCGACGGGGTCACCCATGTGTACCGGCGGACCTCGGGCCTGTTCCACCGCCACGACCTGGGCAGCGAGCAGCCGCTCGTCGGCCGCAGCGCCCCCGACTTCCGCTTCCGGGACGGCACCCGCCTCGGCGAACTGCTGCGCGGGGGCCGCGGCGTGCTCCTGGACTTCGGCCGCGACCGCGCGCTGCGGACCACGGCCGAGGGCTGGGCGGACCGGATCCACTACGCGGCCGGTCCGGTGCGCGACGACCTCGGATTCACCGCCCTGCTCGTCCGGCCGGACGGCATCGTGGCATGGGCGGACGAGCACGCCGACACCGAGGCGTTCCGGCGGGCCGCCGCCCGCTGGCTCGGCCGCCCGCGCGACCGGCGACCGGGGGCGTGAGGCGGGCGGCGACGCCGGGCGGCGCGACACCGGGCCCCGGTCGACGCCGACCTGCGCGGTCCGCGGTCGTCCCGGCGGCCGGGTGCGCCGCCGGCCGGGAAGCGTTGTCGGAGCGGTCGCCTACGCTGTGCGGTCATGGGACTTTCGATAGCGGTGGGGATGCTCCACGACCAGGCGCGCAACGACCCGGAGGGGCTCGTCTACCACCGGCGCGCCTTCGACCGGCTCGGCGCGGCGCTCGGGGCGGAGGGGATCGACTGGCAGGAGCCGCCGCTCGACGGGCCTGCGCAGGACCCCGCCTTCTCCGGCGGGTTCCCCTACCGCCACCTGACCCGGCTGCGCCGCGTGCTGGCGCTCATCGGCCGCGGTGAGCCGGTCACGCCGGCCGAGGAGGACGGGCCCGGCTGGGAGCGCGACTGCGAGCTGATCCAGGACGAGGCGTCGATGTTCGCCTCGCATCTGATCTGCCATGCCGACAACGCCGGCTACTACGTGCCGGTGGACTTCGCCGACCCGCTGTTCCTGCCCGCCGACGCCGACGTCGCGGGCGCCGGCATGGTCGGCTCCACCCAGCGGCTGCTGCGCGAACTCGCCACCGTCGCACCGGCCCTGGGCATCAGCCCGGCCGAGCAGGGCGCCGCGCCCACCCCCGCCGGACCGTTCGAACCCGAGCAGTACGCCTGGCACCAGCTGCACCGTGCCTGCCTGGCCAGCCTCGCCGGTGGCCACGCGATCGTCTTCCACTGACCGGGCCCCGCGCGGGCTTTCACCCACGGCGGCCGGCCCTCGGCGGTGCGGTCGGCTGCGGCGGGTCATCGCGATGGGGTGCCGCCGCCGTCGGGGCGGTGCCGCCCCCCGCGCCGGTGACTCGGCCGCGAGCACCGGACCGCGCTCGGACAGCCGCTCGGGAACCCTCACACTGATCACGTCGCCCCCGGACCCACCCGCGGCGGCAGCCGGAACCCGTACGGTCCGCGCATCGCCGCCGATGGGGGACGGCGTAGGGATCGCGGGCCGTCCGCGGGCGGTCTTCGGCCGTCCGCGGATGCGGGACGGCGGCCGCGGGCCTAGCGTGGCCCCATGGAGCTGTTCCCTCCGATCCCGCTGGCGCGCTGGCAGGACTCCAAGGCGACGGTGCACCGGTTCGCCCAGGTCGTCGGCAAGATCCGCCTGGCGCAGAGCGTGCGGCGCAACCACTGGTGGAACGTCCCCTACTACCTCACCGGGCGCGGCATCACCACCCGTCCGATGGCGACGGCCGACGGGGGCGGGAGCTTCTGCGTCGACTTCGACTTCGTGGACCACCGGCTGGTGGTCTGCGCCTCGGACGGCCGCAGGGTCTCCTTCCCGCTCACCGGGCAGTCCGTGGCGTCGTTCTACCGCCAGACCCTCGACTCCCTCGCCGTGGTCGGGGTGCCGGTCTCGCTCCCGCACCCCTCCCCGTTCGACCTGCCCGACGCGGGCCGGCCGTTCGCGGAGGACACCGAGCACGCGGCCTACGACCCGTTCTGGGTGAACCGCTACTGGCAGGTGCTCGGCCAGGTCGGCCTGGTGCTGGAGGAGTTCGCCGCCCGGTTCTGCGGGAAGATCAGTCCGGTGCACCACTTCTGGCACACCTTCGACATCGCCGTCACCCGGTTCTCCGGCCGTGCGATCGACCAGCCCCCGACCGTCGACCCGGTGACCCGCGAGGCGTACTCCCGCGAGGTGATCAGCTCCGGCTTCTGGTTCGGCGACGACACCTTCCCCGGGCCGGCCTTCTACTCCTACGCGGCACCCGAACCCGCGGGCCTGGCCGACTGCCCGCTGCGCCCCGGCGCCGCCCGCTGGGTGGAGCGCGGCGGAAGCCACCTGGCCGTCCTGGAGTACGACGACGTGCGCGGCGGCGAGGACCCGCGGGCCGCGGTGCTCGACTTCTACGAGTCGGTCTACGCGTCCGCGGCCCGCCTCGCCGACTGGAACACCGGCGGCGAGGCCTCGCCCGGCGGCGTCACCGACCCGGTGGCCGTCCGGGGCGGCGGCTGACGGCACGGCCCGCGGCGCGGCTCACGGCACGGCTCGCGGCGCCCGGGTCCTACGGTGCGGTGAGGCGGCGGCTGAGGTCGTCCAGGTAGGGGGTGCCGTAGGCGTCCGCGAGATCGTCGAGGTCGATCATCGGGGGGATGTCGATGACCGGCTGGCGCTCGACGAGGAAGGCCATCGTCTCGTGGACGATCCTGGTCTCGTCGGCGCCGGTGAGCTGCGGCAGGTCCAGGACGCCGTCGGTGACCCGGATCCGGGTCTCGGCCTCGGCGGCGCCCTCGCGGACCCGGACGAGGTGCTCGTGGTCGCCGAGGGGCTCGACCTGAATCTCGACTGCCATGGCGAACTCCGCCTTTCCAGGGGGCTGGGGCCGGGTGCGGCGCCTGCATGGATGCTAACGCCAGGTCGGCGCGGTGACGGTGTCAGCCGCTCGGCCGCCCGCTCGGCGCGTCGGTACCGCCGCCGCGAGCGGCGGCCCGGCGTGCCGGCCGCGCTCCCGCCCGGGCACGGGGCGGGAGCGCGGCCTCGGCGCCGTGCGCCTACAGGGTCCGGCGCACGCCCGCCTGGGTCTCCAGACGCTTCAACTGGTCGCCCAGTCCGGCGTGCATGGCGTCCCGCACATGGCCGCCACGCCCGATCCACAGGACCTCCCGCCCCTGGAGCTCCTCCAGCATCAGGGCGTGGGCCGCGTACATCGCGACGGCTGCGAGGACCATGCCGAGCGCGCCGGCGACCTGGCCCAGCCACTCCACGCCGGAGACGCCGAAGAGGCCGGCCGTGAAGTAGCGCGGCACGGCGACCATCAGCAGCAGCCACAGCACCCTCTTCGGCCGCGCCACCGAGGCCATCAGGGCGGCGAAGACGGTGAACGCCAGGTTCATCACGCCCAGCACCTGCGCCCCGCCCTGGACATCCGTCGAGGTGACCAGCCCGTTGGCCAGCCAGGCGCCGGCGAACGCGCCCATCAGGGTCGCGGCGATGACGTCCCGGGCGCCGAACGCGAGGATGGCGACCAGCAGTTGGAGTACGAAGGCGGAGAACACCGTGAGCGCCACGGCCTGCCGGTGCGCGCTGTCGATCAGGCCGAGTTGCATGCTGCTGGTCACGGCGGAGGAGATGGCCACCGTGAAGAAGCCCAGCGGCATCGGCGAGGCGATCGGCCGCAGGCTGATCCGCGTCATGGCGTGCAGGTTCGGCTCCGGGTGGCCGCCGGCCGACGCCTCCGGGACCGCGGACGGCTCCACTCCGGCCGCCGTCGGTCCGGGCTCGCGCACCCGGGTCTCCTCCATCGCCGCTGCCACCATCATCTCGCTCCCAACTCTCGGTCGAACGCGGTCCTGGGACGGACGCGTTCCGGAAGGTTAGGAGCGGGGGCGCGGCGGGACTTGTCCCGAGGCGTACGGCCGCTGTCGCGCCCGTGCCCGGAGTCCGAGGTCCGGACTCCGGGCCGTCGGCCGACGGGAGGCCGGGCGGGGTCGACCGGGCGGGGTCGACCGGTGGGGTGACCGGGGGCGGCGTCGACCGGAGCGCGGCGCCGGGACCTCAGCCGGCCGGGACCTCGGCCTCCTCGACGATCCGGCCGTCGCGGAGCTCGACCACCCGGTCCGCGAGTTCCATGAGGTTGGGGTCGTGGGTGGCGACCAGCACGGTCACGCCCTCGCTGCGCACGACCGCGCGCAGCAGCTCCATGATCGCGCGGCCGGTCTCCGAGTCCAGCTGGCCGGTCGGCTCGTCGGCGATGATGAGGTCGGGCTCGTTGGCCAGCGCGCGGGCGATGGCGACGCGCTGCTGCTGGCCGCCGGACAGCTCGCCCGGGCGCTGGTTGGCGTGGTCGGCCAGCCCGACGAGGGCCAGCAGCGTGCGGGCGCGCTCCTCGCGCTGGGCGGCCGGGACCTTGCGCAGCCGCATCGGGACG
Source organism: Kitasatospora sp. NPDC057692 (assembly GCF_042799475.1). NCBI lineage: Bacteria > Bacillati > Actinomycetota > Actinomycetes > Kitasatosporales > Streptomycetaceae > Kitasatospora > Kitasatospora sp. NPDC057692. The sequence continues at coordinate 47,507 of NZ_JBHVIV010000053.1, forward strand.
CCGACGTTCTCGGCGGCGGTCAGCACCGGGAGCAGGCCGAAGGACTGGAAGACGAAGCCCAGCCGGTCCCGGCGCAGGGCGAGCCGGCCCTCCTCGTCCAGGCCGCCGAGGTCGGAGCCGTCGAGGGTGATGGTGCCGCCGGTCGGGCTGTCCAGACCGCCGACCAGGTTGAGCAGGGTGGTCTTGCCGGAGCCCGAGCGGCCCTTGAGCGCGGTGAGTTCGCCCCGGCCGATGGTGAAGGAGACGCCGCGCAGGGCGTGCACGGTCCGTTCGCCGGTGCCGAAGCTGCGGTGGACATCGGTGACGGCCACCATGGGAGCGGTCTCGGTGCCGGCCGGTTGCTGCGTCATGCGGCGTCCCCCCTGGGCGGGCCCGGCGCACCCCGCCGACGGGACGGCGCCGGGTCTTTGTTTGAAGTGTTCATGGCTTCGCGGAGCCGGCGTTCCCTGACGTATCGTCAGGCGTGGTCCGGCGGCGGTTCGGAGCATTTGTTCATTACTTATATCCTTCGCGCAAGTCCCTTCCTTTCTTTGACCGGATCTGACAGCATCGTCCGCTATCCGGTGATCAAGCGCCGGTGATCACCGTGACGGCGCCCCGGGGGGCGCCCATCCGCGCAGTGGGAGACGTGCGCCCGGTACGGGCGGCGCCGCGCGGACACCATGAGGACCGGGGGAGGAACAGGATGCTCGGCTTCGTCGTGCGCCGTCTGCGCGGGCGACTGCCTCTGGCCGCCGCCGCCCTGCTCACCGTACTGATCACGACGGCGGTGCTGACGGCGCTGGTCGCCTTCCAGCGCACCGTCGGCGAGGTCGGACAGCGCCAGGCCCTCCAGGGCCAGGGGCACCCGAGGACCACCGTGGTGGTCAACTCGGAGCACGGGCTGGACCGGCGGGCCAAGGACGACGCGGCGGTCGGCGACTACGCCCGCACCCTCTTCGGCGACCTGCCGACCGAGACCCGGGGACTGTCCCGCAGCCGCTCCTACGGACTGCCGGGCGGCCCGTCGGGCGGCGCCGGGACTGCCCAGACGGGCAAGCAGGCGGGCACTCCGGCCGCCGCACAGCCCTCCGCCCCGCAGTCCTCGGCCGCTCCACAGCCCTCCGCCCCGCAGTCATCGGCCGCTCTACAGCCCTCCGCCCCGCAGCCCGGTGCGGCGAAGGAGGACGACCTCACCCTCCTCGCCGCCCTCGACCGCCAGTACGTCCGCCTGCTCGCCGGTGACTGGCCCGCCGCCGGTGCGCCCGGCGCCCCCGGCCCCGTCCAGGCGGCCGTCCCGCAGGCCGCGCTCACCCGGCTCGGCCTCGCCGCCGACGCCCTCCCCGCCGAGGTCCGGCTCACCGACCGCTACGGCGGCGCCCCGCTCACCGTCCGGATCACCGGCGTCTACCGCGCCAACGACCCCGCCGAGCTCTACTGGCGGCTCGACCCGGTCGAGGGCCGTGAGATCCTGGTCGGCGGCTTCACCACCTACGGCCCGCTGCTCGTCGACGACACCGCCTTCACCGCCGCCGGCATCCCGCAGAACGGCCGCAGCTGGCTGATCGACGCCGACTTCACCGGCGTCGGCGCCACCGCCGTCGGCGCCCTGCGCGACCGGATCACGCCGGCCCGCGACGCGCTCGACAAGAACGCCGGACTGGTCGCCCGCACCGAACTGCCCGACCTGCTGCGGGAACTGGACTCCAGCGCCATGGTCGCGCGCTCCACCCTGCTGATCGGCGCCCTCCAGCTGATCGTGCTGGCCGCCGCCGCCCTGCTGCTCGTCGTCCACCTCATCGCCACCCGCCAGCAGGCCGAGAACGCCCTGCTCGCCGCCCGCGGCGCCTCCGGGCTGCGCCTCGGCGGCTTCACCGCCGCCGAGTCCCTGCTGCTCGCACTGCCCGCCGCCCTGCTCGCCCCGCTGCTCACCCCGCCGCTGCTGCGGGTGCTCGCCGGCTTCGGCCCGCTGCGCCACGTGCCGCTGGACACCTCGCTGCGCTGGACGCTCTGGCCGGTCGCGATCGCCTGCGCCCTCGGCTGCGTCCTGCTCGCGGCCGTTCCCGCCCTGCTGCGCGGCGCCGGCGCCGCCGTGCTGCGCCGGGCCGGCAGCCGCCAGGCCCTGGCCGCGGGCGCCGCCCGCTCCGGCGCCGACCTCGCCCTGCTCGCCCTGGCCGTCCTCGCCTACCAGCAACTCTCCCGCTACAGCGGAGGGTTGTCGCCGGACGCCGACGGCCGGCTCGGCCTCGACCCGGTCCTGATCGCCACCCCCACCCTGGCCCTGGGCGCCGGCACCCTGCTGGCGCTGCGGCTGCTGCCGCTCGCCGCCCGCCTCGGCGCCCGGATCGCCGCCCGGGGCCGCGGCCTCGGGCCCGCCCTGGTCGGCTGGCAGCTCGCCCGCCGCCCCGGCCAGGCCAGCGGACCGGTCCTGCTCCTGGTGCTCGGCGTCTCCACCGGCGTCCTGGCGCTCGGCCAGCACGACACCTGGAACACCTCCCAGCAGGACCAGGCCTCCTTCGCCACCGCCGGCGGCCTGCGCATCCACAGCGCCCACACCGCCCCGCTCGGCCAGGGCAGCCGGTTCGCCGCGCTGCCCGGCGGCGACCGGCTCGTCCCCGTCAGCCGCCAGGAGCAGTCCCTGCCGGACAACGGCCACGGCCAGATCCTCGCCCTGAACGCGGCCGCCTTCGCCGAGCGAGTCCCGGTCCGCCCCGACCTCCTCGACGGACAGGACCCGAAGCGGCTGTTCACCCCGCTCGCCGGGAGCACGCCCACCCCCGCCGCGGCCGGAGTGCCGCTGCCCGGCCGGCCGCAGCGCATCGAGGCCGAGGTCACCTTCACGCCCGACGTCCGCCCGGCGAGCGCCGACGGTACCCCGCCGGTGCCGGCCAGGATCCCGGACGCGTGGCTGCTGCTGCGCGACCGCCACGGCGTCTCGTTCGTCGCCCCGCTCAAGGGCATCCCCGCCTCCGGCGCGGGCCGGGCCACCGTCGACCTCGCCGCGCTCACCGACGGCGGGCTCAGCCGGGTCTCCGCGCCGCTCAGCGTCATCGGCCTGACCCTCTCCTTCGGCCCCACCGACGGCGGCGAGCTGACCGTCGGCCGGATCGCCGCCGCCGACGACGCCACCGCCCCGGCCGCTCCGGCCGCCCTCCCGGCCGGCCTGGCCTGGGCCAACACCGGCGACGGCACCGCGCGCAACGCCAAGGTGATCGTCCCGCGCGAACCGTCCGACGACCGCCGGCTGCTGAGTGTGCGCTACACGCCCACCACCGGCAGCCTCGGCACCCAGCGCGCCGTCGTCACCCCGGCCGGCGCCGAGCCGCCGGCCGCCGTCGACGGCGTCGCCACCCGCGGCTACCTGGCCGCCACCGGCTCCGCGGTGGGCTCGACCGTGCGGGTGCCGTTCGGCCTCACCAGCGTCCAGGTGCGGATCACCGGAGAGGTCGAATCGCTGCCCGTCGCGGGCGACACCGCCCTGCTGGTCGACCTCGGCACGGTCGGCCGGGCGCTCGCCGCCGCCGGGCGCGAGACCCCCGTCCCCACCGAGTGGTGGCTGCCCGCCACCGGCCCGGACGACCCCGTCCCCGCCCAGGCCGCCGCCGCCCTGCGGGCGGCGCCCGGCACCCCGGGGCTCCAACTGCGCGACGAGGTCGCCGCCGGCCTCCTCGGCGACCCGCTCAGCGCTGCGCCGCAGAACGCGCTCGCCGCGATCGCCGTCGTCACCACCGCGCTCGCCGCGATCGGCTTCGCGGCCGCCGCGGCCGCCGCGGCCGGCGAACGCGCCCGCGAGTCCGCGCTGCTGGTGGCCCTCGGCACCCCCCGGCGCCGCCTGGTGCGCACCGCCGCCGCCGAGCAGGCCGTCCTGGTCGGCCTCGGCAGCCTGGTCGGCCTCGGCCTCGGCGCCCTGATCGTCCACCTGATCGTGCCGCTCGTGGTGCTCACCCCGGAGGCCCGCCGGCCCGTCCCGGAGGCCGTCGTCGACCTGCCGCTCGGCACCGCCCTGCTGCTGGCCGCCGCGATCGCCGCCGTCCCCCTGCTATCGACCCTGCTCGGCGGCCGCCGTCGGCGCGACGTGGCCCAGCGACTGCGGCACCTGGAGGAGATGTGACCAGCCCGGCCGACACCGCGGCCCCCCGGCCGGCGGACGCCGGGCCGGACGCCGCCCACCGCCCCGCGTCCTGGGTGCGCACCCGGCTGCGCGCGGCCCCGCTCGCCGCCCTGCTGACCGCCGTCCTCGCGTTCGGCACCGTCTTCCTCGCGGCCGCCTTCCCACGCCTGCTGGACCGCACCGCCGACCAGGGCCTGCGCGACTTCCTCCGCGACCGCGGGCCGGCGGCGACCAGCATCCTCGCCACCGCCGACCTGGGCGGCGCCGGCGCCGGAGGCCTGGCCGACGACGCCAAGCGCCTCGACGAGGACGCCGCCCGGCTCACCGCGCGTACCGGCATGCTAGGCGTGGCCCCCGGCGGACCGGTCTACGGCGCCCGCAGCGGCAAACCGCGCTCCCTCACCAACGACGGCCTGGCCCGCCCCGAAGCGGTCAACCCGACCATGGACCTGCTCTACGTGCAGGGCCTGCGCGACCACGTCACGCTCGCCGAGGGCGACTGGCCGGGCGCCCCCGCCCCGAACGCGCCGGTCCCGATCGCCATCAGCCGCGGCGTCGCCGAGACCGTCGGCATCCGCCTCGGCGACGTCCTGGAGACCGGCCCGACCACGCCCGACGACTCCCCGCCCCGGGCCAAGGTGGTCGGCATCGTCGACGTCAACGACCAGGACGACCCCTACTGGAGCGACCTGCCCTGCCCCAACCGGGCCTGCCTCGCCTACACCAGCGGCAAGCTGCCCGCCGCCTACTGGCGCACCGGCGGACTCGTCGACGGCTCCGCCCTCGACCGGATACGGGCCTGGCAGACCGGCGCCCAGGACTTCTGGCGGCTGCCCGTCGACCTCGACGCCCTGCGCGCCGACCGGCTCGGCGCGACCGAACGGGAACTCGCCTCCTACCTCACCGGGCACACCGCCAACACACTGGCCAACGAAACCGTGCGCCCCGGCCTGCGGATCAGCTCGTCGATGCCCACCCTGCTCCGCCAGGCCGTTGCCCGGCAGGAGGCCACCGCGCCGCTCGCCTCGATCGGCCCGGCCGGACTGGCCGGCGTCGGCGCGGTCGTGCTCTGCCTGGCCGCCGCACTCGCCGGCGACCGGCGGATCGCCGAACTCCGGCTGCTCCAGGCCCGCGGCGGCTCCCGGACCGGAGTCGTCCGGCGGCTGCTCGCCGAGGGCGCCGTCACCGTCCTGCCCACCGCCGTCCTCGCCACCGGCCTGGCGTTCCTGCTGCTGCCCACCCCGCGCTGGGGCGGCACGCTGCTCGCGGCCGCGGCCGTCGCCCTGTTCTCCCTGCTCGCGCTCCCGCTGCGCGCCGCCCGGCTCTGGTCCAAGCCCCGGACCGACAGCGCCCGGCGGCGCGTGGTCGGCGAACTCGCCGTCCTGGGCCTGACGGTCGCCGCCGTGGCCGAGGTCCGGCGCCGCGGCGTCGCCCCCGTCGGCGAGGGGGCGGACCCGCTGCTGGTCGCGGCCCCGCTGCTGCTCGCGCTCACCGGGGGACTGGTGCTCGCCCGCCTCCAGCCACCGCTGCTCGGCGCCCTCGCCCGGGCGACCGCCCGGCGGCCCGGCGCCGTCGGCTTCCTCGGCCTGGCCCGCGCCGCCCGCGGCTCCGGAGGCGGACAGCGGCCCTCCGTCCTGCCGCTGCTCGCGCTGCTGCTCGCCGTCACCACCGCCGGCTTCGGCGCGACCGTGCTCGGCGCCGTCGACACGGCGCGCACCTCCGCCGCCCGGCTCAGCGTCGGCGGTGACGCCTCCGTGCTCGTCCCGATCGGCGTCACCGTGCCCGCCGGCTTCGCCGACGCGGCGGGCGCCCTGCCCGGCGTACGGGCCTCGGCCCGGATCTGGGCCGACACCGAGGTGTTCGTGCTCGGCGGGAACGGCAGCACCCGGGTCTTCGCGGTGGTCGCCGATCCGACCGCCTACGCGGAGATCTCCCGCTCGCTCGGACGCGGCGCCTTCGACCCGGCCGCGCTGTCGGGCGGCACCGGCGCGCCGGACGCACCCGTGCCCACCCTGGTCTCCACCGCGCTCGCCAAGCAGCTCGGCCCGGAGGCCACCCACCGCCTGCGCCTCCCGAACGGCGGCGAACTGCTCACCGCCACCGCCGGCACCGTCGACGGCACGCCCGCCCTCCAGGGCGACGACCGGCTGTTCGTGGTGCTGCCCGCCGGCCCGGCGGTCGCCGTCGCCCCCGAACTCGACCGCACCAACCTCTGGCTGGGCACCGGCTCCGTCGACGAGGGCGAGCTGCGGCGCCTGGTGCGCGAGAAGATCGCCACCGGCACCGAGCGCGCCGCGGCCGTCACCGGCGCGGCCGGGCCGGACGCCCTGCCGGACGGCTACACCGTGCGCACCAGCGCCTCCGTCACCGCCGAACTCGGCGACGACCCGCTCCAGCACTCCGCCGCCCGGCTGTTCTGGACCGCCGTCCTCGGCGCGGGCTCGCTCGCCCTGGTCGCCGTCCTGCTCACCCTGGTCCGCGCCGCACCCGAGCGCACCGCGCTGCTCGCCCGGCTGCGCACCATGGGCCTGCGGCCCCGGCAGGGCCTGACCCTGATCCTGGTCGAGACGCTCCCGCAGACCCTCGTCGCGGCCGTCGGCGGCGGACTCGTGGCACTCGCCGCGGTCGCCCTGCTCGGCCCGTCCTTCGACCTGTCGATCCTGGTCGGCGCGGAGATCCCGCCCGGCCTGCCGGTCGACGTTCCGGCGGTCCTGCTGCCGACGCTCGGCCTCGCCGGGCTCGTCGCGGCCGGCATCGTCGCCGAGGCGCTCATCGCCGGCCGGCGCCAGATCGCCACCGAACTGCGGGCGGGGGACCAGCGATGACACCCCCGCGCCCGACCGACCCCGACACCACCACCCCAGCGCCGACGAGAGGAGAGCCGCGGTGAACGGCAGCGCCCAGGACCAGCAGACCGCCCAGGCCCCCACCTTCCAGGAACTCCAGGAGCGGGCGCGCGCCGCCGCGGCCGGCCCCAGGACCGCCCACGGCGCGGACGCCGCCATCGTCTGCGACCGGCTGGTGCGCATCTTCAGCGCCCAGGGCATCGAGGTACAGGCCCTGCAGGGTCTCGAACTGACCATCCGGCAGGGCGACCTGGTCGCCCTGGTCGGCGCCTCCGGCAGCGGAAAGTCCACCCTGCTGACCATCCTCGCCGGACTGGACGTGCCGACCGCCGGCACCGCCACCGTCGCCGGCCGAGACCTGCTGGAGATGTCCCCCCGCGAGCGGCTGCGCTACCGCCGCGAGGTGGTCGGCTTCATCTGGCAGCAGACCGCCCGCAACCTGCTGCCCTTCCTCACCGCCGCCGAGAACATCGCCCTGCCGATGCAGCTGCGCGGCGGCCGCAAGACCCACGGCGGCGCGCGCCGGCAGGCCGCCCGGGTCGCCGAGCTGCTGGAGGCCCTGGAGATCGGCGAACTCGCCCGCCGGCGGCCGAGCGAGATGTCCGGCGGCCAGCAGCAGCGGGTCGCCATCGCCGTCGCCATGGCCAACAACCCGCCGGTGCTGCTCGCCGACGAGCCCACCGGCGAGCTGGACTCGGAGACCGGCGCGAGCATCTTCGAGGCCTTCCGCACCGTCAACCGCGACCTCGGCGCCACCGTCGTCATCGTCACCCACGACCCGATGGTGGCCGGCGAGGTCCGCCGCACCGTCGCCATCCGCGACGGCCGCACCAGCAGCGAGGTGCTGCGCCGCACCCTCACCGACGAGCACGGTGAGGAGTCGGTGAACGAGACCGAGTACGTGATGCTGGACCGCACCGGCCGCGTCCAGCTCCCGGCCAAGTTCCTGGAGGCGCTCGGCATGGAGCACCGCGTCGCCGTCGAACTCGCCCCCGACCACATCGCGGTGCGCCCCGACGACCTCGAAGGGCACTGACCGGGCAGGCGGGCGGTGCCGGACGGCCGCCGACCGGCCGGCGCCGCGGTGCTGGGATACTGGACCGGAAGGTTCCGCGGTGGCGACAGGTGGTGAGGGGCGGCCCATGAGCAGCCGGGTGAGGGTGCTGAGGAAGCAGAACCGGCTCAGCCTGGAGGCGTTGGCGGCGCAGGTCGGCGTCACCAAGAGCTATCTCTCCAAGGTGGAGCGCGGCCTCAGCGACCCGTCGATCTCCACCGCGCTCAAGCTCGCGCACGCGCTGAACGTGGACGTCGGGCGGCTCTTCTCGGACGAGGTCGAGCCCGAGCTGGTGACCGTGGTGCGGGCCGGCGAGCGGACCCCGATGGCGGCGGGGGCCGCCGCGGGCACCGCGCGCTACGAGGGCATCGCCACGGGGCTGGCCGGCAAGCAGATGGTGCCGTTCATGATGCACCCGCCGCTGGAGCCCGGTGACGCGCCGTTCAAGTCCCACGCGGGCGAGGAGTTCCTCTTCGTGCACGCGGGCACCGCCGAGCTGGAGTTCCCGGAGCGGACCGTCGCGCTCGCCCCGGGCGACAGCGTCTACTTCAACGCGGCCGTGCCGCACCGCTGCCGCTCCACCGGGGAGGCGCCGGCCGCGATCCTCGTGGTCATCCACGACGACCCGGCCGGCCCCGGCGACCGCGTCCCGACGCTGCCCTGACGGCCCGGCGGCCGACGGTGCGGCGTCCGATGGGCGGGGGCCTGAGCGCCCCTTGATCTCGGCGCCCCTTGATCTCGGCGCCCCGTGGCCTCAGCGTCCCTTGCCCTCGAAGCGGACGAAGTCGCGCCCGGCCGGACCGGCCTGCAGGCCGAGGGACTGGCCGATCACCACGGCGGGCGCGCCGACCAGCTCGCACAGCCGGCCCATCAGCTCCTCGGAGGAGGTGCGGCGGCCGTCCGGCGCCGGGTCGTTGCGCAGCCCGGCGAGCGCGGCCGGGTCGGCCAGGCCGGCCTTGGTGCCGATCTTCCCGCAGATCGCGTCCCAGTCGGCCCGGTGGGCGGCGTACTCGGCCGGGTCGGCGGGCGGCGTCCAGTCCCGGGCCCAGCCCAGGGTCTCGTACCCGCCGCCGGGGAAGCACACCGTGACGCACAGGCCCCAGTCGGTGTCCTCCAGCAGCCAGACCGCCGTCTTGGTCTCGACGGCGAGCGACCACGCGGGGTCCATGATCCGGCTGCGGCTGATCCGGCCGAACCGGGGCTTCGGCGGGTCGAACAGCAGGCCGGTGCCCTCCGGCCCGGCGTAGAGGTAGCCGCCGCGCTTGCCGCGCGGGAGGGCGGGGAGCACCTGGTCGGCGGGGGCGGAGGTGATGGCCGCGTAGGTGGGCACGGTGGTTCCTTCTGGCAGGGGTGAACGGCTTGGCGCGCGGGCAGGCGCCGGACGGCGGGTGGGTCGGGTGAGTGGGGCGGCCGGCTCGGTCGGCAGGTCAGTCCGCGGCGCGCAGCGCGGAGGCGTGGTAGATCAGGTGCGCCGGGACGGCGGCGTCGATCGCCCGCAGCGCGGGCCCGAGGTTGGCGAAGAGGTCCGGCACGACCGGGACGAAGCAGGTGCTGTGTCCGAAGACGACCCGGCCGGCCCCGCGCACCTCGACCGCCGCGACGTCGTCGAACGGCACGTGGTGGACCTCCCCGTCGGGCTCGCGCGCCCACACCCCGGTGGCGTCGACGACCAGCCGGGTCCGGCGGGCCGCCGAGAAGCGCAGCCGGTCGCCCAGCGCGGGCCGGAAGACCTGGCCGCCCTCGGGCAGTTCGGTGTGGCCGGTGCAGCGGTGGCGCGGCACCGGCGTGCCGTCCGGCAGGCGCGGCTCGACCTCGGTGGCCTCCGGCACGACCAGCAGCGCGGTGTCCAGGGCCGCGGCGAAGGCCTGCCGGGCCTGCTCGGGCGTGACGGCGGCGGCCGCCGCGAGGCGGGTCGGCGCGTCCCGGTACGGCTGGCCGAAGAGCGAGCGGGCGGCGGCGGCCCCGAGTTCGAGGATCGTGGCGCGCGGATCGGTCCAGGCCTCGCGCAGCGCCTCGCGCTCCTCGGCGAGTTCCTGCTCGGTGACCCCGTCGCGGGCCAGCCGGACGGCCTCCTGCCAGAGCAGCTCGCTGACCTTCTGCTCCTGGCCCTCGCGGGCGTCGACGAGGACGGTGTACTCGCCGCGGCCGTCCCCGGCGTCCGTGCAGGCGCCGGCGACGTCGTAGGAGAGCCCGTGTTCGTGGCGCGCGCTGTCGCGCAGGCGCTGCGCGAAGACGTCCAGGGCCAGCCGCAGCGCGTCGTCGGCGAGCACCCCGTGCAGGGCGAGGCCGGGGCCGGGCACGTCCTCCGGCCGCCAGGACGGCCCGGTCGGCAGGGCGGGCAGGCTGCGGTCGTGCCCGGGCCGTTCGCCGGCGGGCAGCGGCAGGCGCAGCCCGGCGGGCGGCGGGCCGGTGAGGACGAGCACGGCGTTGCCCGCGTGGAAGTAGCGGGCGCGGGCCTCCTGGACGGCCTCGACGGGGATCCGGTCGGCGCCCGGGCCGCGGTAGGCGGCCAGGCCGACGCCCTTGACGCCGTAGCGGTGGGAGAGGAGTTCGCCGGTCTGCGGCGCGGCGGCCCGGCCGTCCTCGGCCTCCAGGACCCCGGCCTCCCGGTCGATGCGGTCCAGCGGGAGGCCGCCCAGCGCGGTGCAGACCCGGGCGAGGAAGTCGACGACCTGCTCGGGCTGCCCGGAGCAGGTGAACTCGGTGACCTCAAGGTCGACGGAGGCGTTGTGGTCGTGGTGCAGCCGCGGCAGCGTGCTCATCGCGAGGTGCTCGATGAGGTGGGTCACCCCGAGCGTGCGCAGCGTCTCGTCCCGCACCCCGCAGCCGAAGACCAGGGCGGCCTCCAGGGGGCCGGGCGCCGATGCCCAGAAAACCGGTATACCGTCGATGACCTCGTGATTCACCCGGCGATCATACGGGCGGCCGGATCCTCCCGGCGACCGGATTGCCGGGCGGCGCCCGCCGTCAGCGGTGGCGGCGGGCCCGGAGGTACTCGCGGGCGAGCAGGCGCAGGGCGGCGGGCTTGGCAGGGCTCGCGGAGCGGTGCAGCAGCGCGCCGAGGTCGGCGCGCGCGGCGGCGCTGGTGAGCGTCTCCACCTCGACGACGCAGCGGACCATCGGCCGGTGCGCGGGCGGCACCAGGCCGATGACGGCCCGGCCCTCGGCGAGGGTGCGGTCCGCGGTGTCGAGCAGTTCGCCGAGCAGGGCCCGCACGGCCGGCCGGTCGCGGGCCTGCTCCAGGTCGGCCCGGGAGACGCCGTGCCGCTCCAGCGCCTGCGCGGGGAGGGTGAGGCGGCCGTCCGCGAGGTCCTCGGCGAGGTCGTTGACGAAGTCGAGCCGCTGGCTGCCGTCGATGAACGTCCGGCAGGCGGCCCGGTAGGCGTGCTGGTCGCCCGGCGGACCGAGCAGGGCGGCGACGACCATGAAGCCCGGCAGCGAGTACCCGTCCACGTAGCGCTGGTAGTCCTCCTCGGTGGCGAACCCGGTGAATTCGAGGTCGGCGTCGGCCGCCGCCAGGTGGTCCAGGACCCGGTCGCGCAGCACGGGGTGGGCGGCGGCACTGTGCAGCAGGGGGCGCAGCCCGGGGTCGTCGGTGCGCCCGGCGGCGAGGCCGTCGGTGACCTGCGCCCGCCATCGGGCCGCGGCCTCCCGGCGTCCGGCGAGCGGACCGCTGTCGAGCAGGGTGTCCGTGCGGTGCATGAACGCGGCCGCGGCGATCACGTGCGGGACCGTCCGCTCCGGCAGCAGCAGCCCGGCGGCCACCGCGACCTCGCGGCGGTAGCGGGTCACCTGCTCGCGCTGCCGCCCGTACTCCGCCCGCAGCCCGGGCTCCCGGACCCCCGCCGCGTCCAGCGCCCGCTCCCACCTGCTCATCCGGTCCGCCTCTCCCTCCGTGTCGGAAGGGACGAGCCTAGACAGTGCGCCGCCCGGACACCTATTCGGTGCCCGGGCGGCGCGCGGAAGGGGCTCAGGCCGTGGCGGCGAGCAGCTCGGCGAGGCGGACGGTGCCGGGCTCGTCGAGGGGGAGGAGCGGACGGCGCGGGGCTCCCGCGTCGAGGCCGAGCAGGGCCAGCCCCGCCTTGACGGTGGTGGGCAGGCCGCCGCGGAGGATGAACTCCAGGACGGGCAGCTGGCGGTAGAACACCTCGCGGGCGGTGTCCAGGTCCCCGGCGCGCACGGCGCGGTGGAGGGCGAGGACGGGGCCGGGGATGAGGCAGGGCGCGGCGGTGCACCAGCCGGCCGCCCCGGCGGCGAAGGCCTCCAGCGCGAGCGGGTTGCTGCCGTTGTAGAACGGCAGCTCGCCGTCGGTGAGTTGGGCGAGCCGGTGCATCCGCTGCACGTCGCCGCTGCTCTCCTTGACCATGGTGATGTTCTCCACCCGCCGGACCAGCGAGACCATCAGCTCGGGGGAGAGGTCGATGCCGCTGGTGGCCGGGTTGTTGTAGATCATCACCGGGACGGAGACGGCGTCGGCGACCTCGGTGAAGTGCCGGACGACCTCGCGTTCGTCGAGCTTCCAGTAGGACTGCGGCAGCACCATCACCGCGCTCGCGCCCGCCTGTTCGGCGAACCGGGCGCGCCGTACGGCGTTGCGGGTGGTCAGGTCGGCGACGCCGACCACGGCGGGCACCCGCCCGGCGACGGCGGCGAGCGCGGCCTCGGCGGTGGTGTACCACTCCTGGTCGTCCAGGTAGGCGCTCTCACCGGTGGAGCCGAGCGGGGCGATGGCGTGGCAGCCGGCGTCGATCAGCCGGTCGACGAGCGCGGTGAGGGCGGCGGTGTCGACGCCGCCCGCCTCGCCGGGGGCGAACGGGGTCACCGGGTAGGCGATGATCCCCTCCAGGACGAGTCCGGCCATCTCAGGCATCTCCCTCGGTGCGGGTCGCGTTGCGGGCTTCGGTGGTGGCTTCGGTGCGGGCTTCGGCGCGGGTTTCGCCGGCGGTGAGCGCGTCGCCGTGGCCGGCCCGCAGGGCGCGGCGGGCGTAGTAGGCGAAGTTGGCCTGGCTGCGCTTGGCGGTGGAGGTCCAGTCGTGGGCCTCGCGGGCGAGCGCCTCGGGTATCTCCTGGATCCGGCCGGCCGCCGAGGCGAGCAGCTGGAGCCGGGCGGCCCGCTCGAAGAGCACGGCGAGGGTGCAGGACTCCTCGACGCCGCCGGTGGCCACCAGCATGCCGTGGTGGGCGAGGAGCAGGGCGCGCTTGTCGCCGAGCGCGGCGGAGATCAGCTCGCCCTCCTCGTTGCCGACCGGGATGCCGGGCCAGCTGTCTAGGAACGCGCAGTCGTCGTACAGCGGGGTGAGGTCCATGTGCGAGACGACCAGGGGCGTCTCCAGCATCGACAGCGCCGAGATGTGCAGCGGGTGGGTGTGGATGATGCAGTTCACGTCGGGGCGGGCCCGGTAGACCCAGCTGTGGAAGCGGTTGGCGGGGTTCGCCATGCCCTCGCCCTCCAGGACCTCCAGGTCCTCGTCCACCAGCAGCAGGTTGTCCTCGGTGATCTCGTCGAAGCCGAGTCCGAGCCGCTGGGTGTAGTAGGTGCCGGGGCGTTCGGCGCGGGCGGTGATCTGTCCGGCCAGGCCGGAGTCGTGGCCGGCGTCGAACAGGATCCGGCAGGTGAGGGCGAGCCGCTGGCGGATGGTCCAGCCGTTGTCGGGGATGGCGGTGCGCATCCTGCGGTGCGCGAGGTCGACCAGGTCCGCCTTGGCGGTGGTCATGGTGTCGGCCATGCCGGGGTTCTCCTTCGTCCGGGTGGGGTTCCTCCGGGTGGGGGCGGCGCGCCGCGGCGGCCCCGGGGGCAGGGCGGCGCACCCGTGTCCGGCGGCCGGACCGACCGACCGGTGAACACGTTGTTCACCATAGGACACCTTGTGTCCTACTGTCGACGGGGAACCCCGGCCGCACCTTCCGGCGGGTTCGGCGAAGGAGCTGGACGAACGTCAACTGCCGCCGCTGATGCGGCGGATCAGGCCCGAGCGCTCGGCGTCCGAGCGCAGGTCGCCACCGGGGGCGTCACCGTCGTCACGGTCGCCGCGGGCCGCGGCCGTGCAGAGGGCGAAGACGAGCAGGGCGCTCGCCGCCGCGGCGAGGATGCCCAGAGCGGTCAGCACACGGAGCCAGGTCACGGAAGGTGCCTCCAGAGGGACGGCGCGAGGAAGTGCCGCCGGGGATATCGGCAGACCGGCCCGCTCGGTCGAGTGTCCACGGGCGGATCCGGCGGGCGACCGCCGCGCAGAGGGTCGTGCGCGCGGGCGGCCGAAGCACGGACGGCGTGCACGGGCCCCGCGGCGCGCTCCGGGCGCCGCCGGTGCCGATTCGGCGCGCGCCGCCGCACCGCCCCGGGGTCCCCGCCATGTCCAGCCTTCCGCCCGTCGCACCCCGGACGTCCCGGAACTGACGATTCATCACGAAACGGCGACCACCCTAGGGCGTCCGGGCCGGTCGGAGGTATCGGACGGACCCGTTCGGGTGAGCCCCGGGAGCGGGGGCCGCGGCGGACGGGTCCCCGGCGGCGGCCGTCGACGCCCCGCCCCGGCTTCCGGGGGCCGTGCGGTGCTGCTCCGATCGCGGACACGGTCCGTGATCGTCCGAGCCGGTGCGAGGGCCGGGGCCCGGGGGCGGAGGGAACCGTTCGGGGGGCGGGCGGCGTGGATTGTTATCGTTCCAGGTCGGACCCCGGACGGGATGAGAGAGCAGCATGGACAGGTCGGCCATCGTCGATGGGCCGGGGACGGGACGGGCGGCGGGGATGGAACCGCGGGGCCTGGTGGACCTGCGCGGCGAGGAGGGCGCGCCGTTCGCCGTCCACTACCCGGGCGACGCCGTCGTGGTGGTCTCCGGACTGCCCGGCAGCGGCAAGAGCACCCTGCTGCGCCGCTGGTCCGCCCGCGCCCCGCACGCCGTGACCGTCGACCCGCGGGCGGCGCACGAGGCCTGCGCCGCCGTCATGCCGGAGCGCCTGCCGTACGCGGTCTACCGCCCCTGGGCCCGGCTGGAGCACTTCCGCCTGCTGCGCCGCTCGGTGCGCCGGGGCGGGCCGCTGCTGGTGCACGACTGCGGAAGCCGGGCGTGGATGCGCCGCTGGCTCGCCCGCGAGGCGGCCCGGCAGGGGCGGGACCTCCACCTCGTCCTGCTCGACGTGGGCGAGGCCGCCGCACTGGCCGGGCAGCGGGCGCGC
The DNA here is from genome assembly GCF_042799475.1 of Kitasatospora sp. NPDC057692. Lineage (NCBI taxonomy): Bacteria > Bacillati > Actinomycetota > Actinomycetes > Kitasatosporales > Streptomycetaceae > Kitasatospora > Kitasatospora sp. NPDC057692. The sequence goes on from NZ_JBHVIV010000053.1 coordinate 62,671, forward strand.
GGCCGCTGGGCGTCGCGGCGGGCCTTCGCCCGGCACGGGCGGGGCCTCGGCCGACTGCTCGCCGTGCTCACCGCGCACGCGCGCGGCCACTCCGCCACCCCCGTGCCGGAGGCGGTGTCGGTCCTGCTGCTGGACGGCGCCTCCCGGTCGCGGGCGGCCGAGGCGCGGTTCGGTGCCGGAGCGGCGGACGGCTGACCTCGGTCGGCCGGCCGACCGGCGGCGGTCCGCCCGGCGTGCGGTTGACGCGGGTGCGGGTCGGCCGGGGAGACTGTGCCCGGACAAGATCGTGTCGACCCGTCAGCCATGAGGAGCTTCCCGTATGTCCGGCCGCACCGCCGTCACCGACAGCCTCTGGTTCCGCCGATTCCACCCCTTCGACGCGGCGCCGGCCCGGGTCGTGATGTTCCCGCACGCGGGCGGCTCGGCCGGATTCTTCCGGGACTGGTCGGCCGACCTCTCGCCGTACGCCGATGTGCTCGCCGTCAAGTACCCCGCCCGGCTGGACCGGATCGAGGAGCCGGCCCTCGACTCGCTGTCCGAGCTCGCCGACCGCGTCTACGCGGCGCTGCGGCCGTGGGCCGACCGGCCGCTGGTCCTGTTCGGGCACAGCATGGGCGCGGCGGTCGCCTTCGAGGTGGCGCGCCGATTCGAGCGCGACGGCGTGGCCGGCCCGGTGCGGCTCTGCGTCTCGGGCAGCCGGGCGCCGTCCGAGCCCCGGGACTCCGCGGTGCACCTGCTGTCCGACGAGGGGCTGCTCGCCGAGCTGGCCCGGCTCGGCGGCACCGACGAGCGGCTGCTGGCCGATCCGGAGCTGCGGGCGCTGATCCTGCCGTCGCTGCGCGGCGACTACACGGCCATCGAGACGTACCGCGCCGGGCGCGAGGAGACCGTCGCGGTCCCGGTCACCGCCCTGACCGGCGACGCCGACCCGCGGGTGACGGTCGAGCAGGCGCGCGACTGGGCCGCGCACACCACCGGGGACTTCGACCTCCACGTCTTCCCGGGCGGCCACTTCTACCTGACCGGTCAGCGCCGTGCGGTGCTGGAGGTCGTGACCTCCCGCCTGGAGGCCTGACCGGAGGCGGCGCCGGGCCTCGGCCGGTCCGGCGCCGTCGTGCTCCGGTGCGTCGTGGTCCGGCGCCGTCGTGCTCCGGCCCGTCGCGGCCCGGTGCCGCCGTGCGTCAGCGCCGGGGCGGGGGCCAGGTCAGGCCGGGGTCCATGGCCTGCAGCACCTGGAGGCAGATCCGGCGCAGCTGTTCGAGCTGCTCGGCGTCCAGCGGGTCCACGACCAGGGACCGGACCTGCTCCACGTGGCCGGGCGCGCTGTCCACGAGCTTCTGGAAACCGTCCTCGGTGAGGACGGCGTTGGTGGCCCGGCCGTCGCCCGGGCAGCGCTCGCGGCGGACGTAGCCCTGCCCTTCGAGCCGCGTGACCACATGGGACAGGCGCGAGAGCGAGCCGTTGGCGAGGACGGCGAGGTCGCTCATCCGCAGCGTGCGCCCCGGGGCGTCCGAGAGTCCGGCCAGGACGAGGTATTCGAACTGGTTCAGCCCCGAGTCGGCCCGCAGCTGGGCGTCCAGGGCGGCGGGCAGTTTGATGATCATCGCGCTGAACGCCTTCCAGGCCTCCAGTTCGGATGTGCTCAGCCAGCGCGGTTCGTCCCTCTCCATGGCGCCCACTCTAGAACCCGATCATTCACTTGACGCTTCAAGTAGGTGGGGAGTACTTTTCTTGAAGCTTCAACTCAAGTCATCGGAGTGACATGAACGTCTTTCTCTGGGTCCTCGCCGGCCTCCTCGCCGCCCTGTTCCTCGCGGCCGGCACGCCCAAGCTGCTCCAGTCCAAGGAGAAGGTCATCGAGGCCACCGGGACCTGGGCGGTGAACTACCCGCCGGCCGCGATCAAGGCGATCGGCCTGCTGGAGATCCTGGGCGGCATCGGCCTCGTCCTGCCGTCCGCCGTCGACATCGCGCCCGGCCTGGTGCCGGTCGCGGCGACCGGGCTCGCGATCATCATGGCCGGCGCCGCCGTCGTGCACGGCCGGCGCGGCGAGGGCCGGAGCGTCGTGGTCAACCTGCTGCTGCTGGTGCTCGCGGCGGTCGTGGCCTGGGGGCGGTTCGGTCCGTACGCGTTCTGACACGCGGTCACTGGGCGGTCGGCGGCGATCGAGATCGGTCACAGGACATCAAATGTTGACACGCTTGTGACAACAAGTCGTGCGTGAAGCCTTCCCCAAGTGCGCACCGTTCTGGCATGTTGCGTTCAATTCCCGTGTGATCCCCTCCAGCACGGGACGATCGGAGGACGCACGTGTCACCCCTGATATCCCGGCGAGTCGGCCGCCCCGCCGCCGCACTCGCCCTCCTCGCCGCCGCGGCCCTGGCCGCTCCCGCGACCCTGGCCACCGCGGCGCCCGCCGCCCCGGCCGGCGCCGTCCCGGCGGCCGCCGCCCCCGCCCCGC